>DAOWED010000177.1 GCA_030638685.1 Candidatus Heimdallarchaeota archaeon
AATTTAATCTTCAAGAAAGAGCAAAAATGATTGATTTATTAGATCAAGTAGATTGTATGATTGGTGCAGCAAGTTACACCTTCAATTACTACCTTTCAGAATTAGCGATAGAAACAAAAACTCATTTTTGTGATCTGGGGGGCAATAATACTGTAGTTCAAAAACAACTTACCTTGAATGAAAAAGCAAAGGAAGCAGGAGTGGTTATTTTACCGGATTGCGGATTGGCTCCCGGATTAGCTACTGTATTAGCTGCAGAGGGAATGAATATTTTTGATGAAGTATCATCAATTCATATTAGAGTAGGAGGACTCCCCGATAAGCCAAAGCCACCTCTTCACTATATGCTGGTTTTCTCCGTTCAAGGATTAATCAATGAATACGTTGAACCTTGCTTAATAATTGAGAATGGTAAACTTAAGACAGTGGAGCCTTTAACTGAGGTTGAAAAATTATCATTCGAAAGTTTTGGTGAGTTAGAAGCTTTTCAGACAAGCGGAGGGACTTCAACTATGCCGAATAACTACCTTGGGAAAGTAAAAGATTTAACCTACAAAACAATAAGATACAAAGGACATTGCCATATCATGAAAGCTATGCTTGACCTTGGATTTGCATCAGAAAAGGAAATAATGGTAAAAGGTCAAAAACTAGAGGTTCGTTCATTCTTTGAAGGAGTGCTACAAGAATCATTGGTAGATGACGATTCCAAAGATTTAGTGCTCCTAAGGGCGGAAATAGTAGGTACTCGTGATGGAAAAGATTACTTGAAAGTGTTCGAGATGGTTGATCATCATGACGAAGAAACTGGAATTACTGCGATGATGAGAACAACTTCTTATCCAACTTCAATTATGGCACAACTCATTGTTCAAGGGAAAGTAGATCCCGGAGCAAGACCCATTGAACTGTGTATCCCTTCAAGAGAAGTAATTGATCAACTTCCTCTTAGAAACATGCACCTTAAGGAAACGATGACTGAATTACTTTTCTGAGAAGAAAAACTTAGATCATTTTGGTTGTCGTCTCTTCTAAAACATTCAGAAAACTCTCAAGATGTTCATGTTTCACATGGGGCATAACTACTATTCTCATCCATCCTTGAGAAGAGCCCACCATAAATCCCTTTTCTTGCAAAAGGTTAATCAATTTTTGTGTTTCTTCTTTGCCAGAAGGCAATTGAGCCACGGTTATTACCGTTTCAGGAGCTATAGGAACTTTCATTCCCCTCTTTTCCAGTTCTGCTTTCAACCAAAGAGCATCATTATGACACCTTTCTACAACTGAACGATAATACTCCCAGCCATAATTAGGGTCAGTTAGCATTGCTCTAAGAGCCTTCATTCCGGCTCCAGGACGAGTACCAGTTATGGTTGTTGAGATTGCATCTTTACCTAAGTAAGGGATAGGGTAACTAATTTCTTCTATCATTTCTTTGTTTTGATAAATTATTCCACCAGTAGGGATTGGAATGGACATCATTTTGTGAGGATCAAGAGTCATAGAATTTGCCTTTCCTTCTTCTAAGGAACCATATAATAGATGTTTTTCTTCCCCTAAGAAAGGATAAGTGAACCCTCCTAGTGCAGCATCTAAATGTACCCACAGATTTTTCTCAGAAGCAATTTTGAATAATTGGTCCAAAGGATCTGAAACTCCAGCTATAGTATTTCCAGCTATTCCTACCACTGCTACAATATTTTTTTCATCAAGATCATCCAAAAGATCATATTCTGCCTTAAAACTTGAATCTACTGGCAGCTGTACCAGTTCACACCCCATAAGATCTACTCCTTTCAGTAAACTGGGATGAGCTGTTTCAGGAAGAACTATTTGACCTGTCTTCTGTCCTGTTTTTTTACGAAAGGTGTTCCTTGCGGCCCATAGACCTAGAATATTTGCTTCTGACCCTCCAGAGACAAAGTTACCAAAAATAGTATTCTTAGAATAATTAGCTAATGAATTAAGTAGTTGGATTGTTTCATTTTCTAACTGAAAGCTTGCTGGAAAAAGTTGAGGATCACCTAAATTGAGCTCTAGATTTTCAATGAAAATTTTCTGAGCAAGAGGGTGAGGACTAGTGTTCATTGATCGTAGAATTTTACCCGATGAATAGTCATTATCTTGAGTTTTTTCAGATTCAGAAGTTTTTTTACTCATAGTACTCACTATTTAGAATCAGTCAATTATCTTTGTTCAATAATTGTTTGACTTTCTTCTTTTTAAAAATGTTGAAGAAACAAA
Source organism: Candidatus Heimdallarchaeota archaeon (assembly GCA_030638685.1). Classification (GTDB taxonomy): domain Archaea; phylum Asgardarchaeota; class Heimdallarchaeia; order Heimdallarchaeales; family DAOWED01; genus DAOWED01. The sequence goes on from DAOWED010000177.1 coordinate 2,245, forward strand.
GTTTAACATTGATTATTTGGACATAATTTTGTGTGGGAACAAATTACTTCTCGTCCAAGAAATCAAATTAATAACATTATTGAGGACATAAGAGGTAAAAGTCGTTTTTCCGCATTAATAGTATCCTTTATCGGTTTTTTTACGCTTACTATTTTTGATGCCTATGCAACTCTCCATCTAGATAACATAGGAACTCAAGTGCTTGTTATTAGTGCTATCCTTGCAATGCGTAATATTTACCAGATTTTTCTCAGGGTACCATTAGGTGAATTGAGCCAGATTATCGGAAGAAAGCCTTTAATTATTGCTGGAACGGCTTCTTATGCAATAGCTCTTGGTATAATGAGTATTGCCTTTCATTGGTCACTTGTTCTTCTTGCAATTACCTTTATGGCAATTGGTATGTCAGCTTATTGGCCTGCATTATTTTCATACATTGGTGATCTTGAAGTAGAAAACTATGGACGTTTAAACGGACGTATTTTTCAAGGAGGAGATATTGGAAGGATGTTTGCTTCTTTGTTTGCAGCCTATCTTCTAAATACCTTAAAAGTTGACCTTGCCTTGCTTTTTGGCTCAAGTGCTGTAATTGCAGGCTATGGAGTGGTTTTGTTGCTTTTTATTTTGCCTGAGCCATTATCTGAAGAATATCGACTTCAAGTAGAATCAATTTCTCAAGCTCTTTATGACTCATTTAAAAATATGATGAGCTCTCTAGTTGAACTTTCTCGAAAATATTCTCTTCGACGGGTGTACATCTATCAAATCGTGGTTAGCTTTGTAGCATTCATGAATACAACTTTCTTCCCAATGTTAATCGTTCTGGAAAAAGGGTACACTAAAGGAGATGTGGCTTTGCTTGTTCTGATTTCAACCATATTCGTTTTTCCGTTCAAATCATTTTTAGGAAGTCTTTCTGATCATTTTGGTTGGAGAGCACCAACTTTGGGAAGTCTTGGAGTTTCTTCTGGTCTTCTATTCTGGCTTATCCACACAGATGATTTTTTCGAAATAGCTATTATTTCTTCAATATTTAGTGCTGCAATGTTTACTTGCTTTTTAGCAGGAAATGCTGGAGTTATGAAAGAAGCTGAAATTGAGAAAAGAGGAATTGCCGTAGGAGGATTAGGAGTTTACGTTTCTGTAGGTAGAGTCCTTAGTTCAATAGTTTTAGCTCCTGTTTGGGAATTTTGGGGTCTTGAAGCGGTGTTTTATCTTAGTAGTATTTCATTAGTAATAATCGTCATCTATCTTTTTCTTTTCAAATAAAGAAAAACCTTGAATTGCTTATTTTATTAATTTTGCAATTTTTCTTCAAGTTTAATCTATTCCTCGTTTGGCTTTTGAAGTGGTTTTAAGCCTAGTTTGTTAATTTTAGCAATAAGTAAAAGACCAACTAATGAGCCTATGAATTGATCTTCCGGTGTAGGAAAGAGTAACATACTTATTGCGCTTATGATAACCATTCGCTCTAAAAGATCTTTATTTCTTGTATTGATTAAAGCCAAGGCAAAGAGTATTATTACTACAAAAGGATAAATTACTTTTAGTTTTAAAATGTAAAAAATGGCCGAAACAAGGTTAGGATAATAAGTAGTTACTTCTTCTCTCCCTGATAGTTCTAGATTAAAGGCAATAGTACTATTCCAAACATTAAGTAGTCCAAAAGGAACACAACTTACTAAAATAATTAACCATACTCCACCTGCATCGATAAAATAGCTCCAATCCCTCTGTTCTATGATCTTATACCAAAAATAAACAGCTATGAGTACCAATATGAAAAACTTCGTTAAACTTCCAAAACCCATCAATATAACGAGTATTATTCGACGATGCTTTTCTTCCATATTTGCTCTTAGAATAAAGCCAATTGCCATTGTTATGAAAAGAGTTGTTGAAGCGCTGTTATGCACATTCATTAAGAGCAAGAAGAGTACGAAGACAGCTTTTTTGCGGTTTTCAAGATGAGGAGAACTCTTCACAAAAAGAAAAGCCACAATAGCGTTAATTATTAAGTTAATGGCAATAATTACTCCATAGTTCCATTTTTGAAGTATTAAATACCCCAACCAGTAAACAATTATCTCTCCAGGAGGATAGTTGAACTGTTGATAACTTATTGATCCGTCTCCTGTTATATGATAAATTACTGAATCTTTGTAGGGGTTATTTCCATTCTTAAACGCATCAAAGAGTGACTGGTAAACGTGAACCAGTTCAGCATCGGTATTTAATGTGATTAGGAAAAAGATTGCTGCAATAATCATTGAAATGAACCCTAGCAGCACCCAAATGCTTTCAAAAAAATCTTCGCTTGAGAGGTATTTTTGTGACCATAGGACAAAGAAAACTACTAGATATACAAATACTGGAATGATATCATATTGAGCATTTTCAATGGGTTTAAAGATGAGTATCAGCAATAAGATGAATAACCCAGCTAGTCCAATTAGTAAATCGTTTTTCTTTGAGGAGACTACTCCAAAGCGTGTTTTAGTCATAGTTTCACCTAAGGGATCATTGATTAGTATCAACAATGAAAATCAAGGTATAAGAAAATCATTTATTGATTTTTTCAAGTAGGAAGATATGGAAAGTGCCACCTTAAAATTACTTTCTTTTAGAATAAGTTAGTTGAACTACCCCTCCCTAAAGGGAGGGGATTCTTGGTTCATCGACAACAGCGTCTAAAAGACGTCTAACACTATCTTCCCAAGCGTGACTTTCCGTAGTTCCTACGGTAGAGGTAATTGTAATTCCTAAGTTTTTTAGTTGTTTTATTCCTTCGTTCAAGAGGTTTTGAGAGGCGTTTTTATCTCTGTCATGGTGTTTTTCGCATTTTTGACAAGTCCATTCACGATCCGAAAGTTTTAGATCATTGTTTTTCCACCCACATTTAGAACATAGTTTTGATGATGGAAACCATCGATCTA
>DAOWED010000021.1 GCA_030638685.1 Candidatus Heimdallarchaeota archaeon
AGAATCAATTGTAGAATTTGATGCCAAGCCACTCACTGTTGCGGCATTTGCTTTAGCTTTTTTTGCAAGATCCACTTCTAATGCTCCTACATCGAGCGTCTTTAGATCAGCTATGATATAAACATCCTTCTTTTTGTCTCTAATAGACTGAATTATTGAAATTCCTACTGCTTTAATCAAAGGTGTGCCTGCTTCAATCAACAAGTTTTCTTTCTCCGGTAATTCTAGAGTTAATCTCATTGCTTCTTCAGAAGTAACACAATCAAGGGCTACTTGTAAGTATGGGGGGTTAGAAATCGTTTTCATTCTTCTCAAGGGACTATTTTTTTTCCCAGTCAAAAAGCTTTTTCTGTACGATTATTTTTCTTTTAAAGATATTAATAAAAATAAGTTAAGTGTAATGAGATTGTGAATTCATCAACTAAAATAGCTCATTGTGCTGAAGCGATCGTTTATCGTACTTCTTGGCACAATCACGATGTTTGTGTTAAATATCGAATTCCCAAAAGATATCGAGTAGCAAGTCTCGATGACCATCTTCGGCAGGCGAGAACTGCACAAGAAGCGAAGCTTATTGCACGAGCGAACGAAGCCGGCCTTAATACTCCATTTATTAGAGAAATTGATCTTACTAATTTCATAATTGTCATGGACTGGATCTCTGGAAAACCGCTCAAGGATTATCTCTTAGATCACCTTTCATTTGAAGCAAAACAACTCCTTTTTCAATTAGGTGTCACCATGGGTTCTCTTCATCAGCTAGGTATCATTCACGGAGATCTTACTTCTTCTAATTGCATCATAAATACCGATGATCTTTCTCCATGGTTGATTGATTTTGGTCTTGGTAAATTTTCTGTTTCCATTGAGGACCAAGCAGTTGACCTTTTAGTTTTCAAAAAAACACTCAAAAGCACTCATGTCATGATTGCAGAAGAAGCCTGGAACATTTTTATAGGTGAATATTCTCACCCCAAAAAGGAAGAAATTCTCACTCGAATTAATACTATAGAACAAAGAGTAAGGCATTCCAAAGGCTTAAATTGAACTGCTAAGGTAATTCTTTTCTTTTTAATACCTGATGACAAATGACCAATAAGCTTAGATTGATGAATAATAAAACAAGAAGACTTATCCACCAAGTGCCATCATATTCTTCTAGTTTTGTAGATCCATAAAGAACTTCTTTCAATAAATTCCTACTGATATAATTTGGTAAATATTCATCAAGACCGGCCAATCCTGTCCCTCCAATCAGTATTTCTGTGCCAAAAATAGCCATTATTCCTGCCATGATAGAATGAAGTGATTTTGAGAAAAGGGCTGAGAAAACTAACGCGAGAGCAATATAAGCTGATAATGTAAGCCATGCTATGATTATTGCCCCTAGAAGTTCATCAAGAGAACTCCATAAAATATGGGAAGAGGCTCCATATTGTACCATCCGTCCATAATAAGCTATTGTAGATAAGGGTAAAATAAGAACTAAAATAAGTAGTGAAAAACCCAAAAACTTGCCATAAACTATGTCATAATCATAGATTGGCTTGGTTCTTAGAGTTTTCAAAGTGTCTCTTTCAACTTCTCCTGAAATAGCGTCACTTGCAAGTAAGAAGACGAATATTTCACCTGTCCAAATAAGCCATAATGAATTAAAGACTCCAATCAATTCGCTATGAGCGCGATAAATTGCTTCAGCGCTTCCTGTTGTTACAGGTGTACTTCCCAGACCAAACAGTAGGAAAAGAACTGGAATGGAAAAAACAAAGGCTTGCAAGTAAAAGCGTTTATTGTTTAATGTTTCTTTGAAGGTTTCTGTTGAAATTACCCATAAAGGACCTCTGAAAGGTAATTTTAGATAATGAACTATTTTCTCATTAAAAGTTGACAGTTTTGTTTTGTATGAATTTTCGCTCATCTTAATTTCCTCTCCTTTCTGAAGATCTGGCTTCTGCATAAGCTGACTGTGGATTAACGAGATCCATGAATACTCGCTCTAAGGGATCTCTTGCTGATTTAAAGGTACGTAGTTTCCAGTTATTTTCACTGCATAAAGTAGGGATAAGTGTCCAAAACGTCTCAAAATAATTAGGATCACATCTTGCATAAATCCAAACCCCATCTTTTGATAGATTGGAAAGGTAAGATACATCCTTTAGCTCCTCAAATAGCTCATTTGGATGAGAAGTGTCAATTAAATAATCCTCATCGTAAACATTTTTTACAAGATCAGTTATCCGTCCTGCAGTTAGCAAATGTCCTTGTGAGATAATACCTATTCTTGAACAAATTCTCTGTATCTCAGGGAGAATATGACTGCTTATCAGGATTGTTTTTCCTTGACTAGCAAAGTCATTTATTAGATCAAGAACGTATACTCTTCCCTCTGGATCAAGATTAGCAGTTGGTTCATCTAAAATTAGAAATGAAGGGTCTGCAAGTAAAGCATTTGCTAAGCCTAATCTTTGCTTTTCTCCAGCTGACATTTTGGAAATAATGGAGTTTTCCATATTGCCTATTCCTACTTGGTTTAAAATTATTCTTACCCTTTTGTAAGCAGCTTCTCGAGATAATCCGCCTAATCGTGCTAAGAAAACAAGATGTTTAATAGCCGTTTTATCTTGAAGCACTCCAGTTCTTTCAGGAAGATATCCTACTTTTTTCATAACTTGAGCTCGTTCTGACCACGGATTATAACCAAAAACAGATATTGCACCAGAAGAGGGTTTAAGACAACCAGTAAGCATTTTTATTGTTGTTGATTTACCGGCACCATTTGGTCCTAATAACCCATAAATCCCTCCTCTCGGAATATCCATTGACAAACGATAAACTACTGGTGTTTGGTCGAAAAATTTGGTTACACTTTTTGTTTGAACAATAATCTCTTCACTTTCACTATCTGTCAATTTTTTTCCTTCCTATTCTTCTTCTTTAAGCTTCTCAGTTGTTATATTTAAAGAAATACGTTCATAACATAGTGGACATCGTTTTAGAGAGGGATTAAACATTGTTCCACATGATTGACAAGAAACGGGTTGGTCTTCCGGGTCATCCCAGTTCACAGGATCTGTTCTTTTGAGTACTTCATAGCCTTCTGATGATTGCTCATCGTTATATTCATCAAGTTCAGAACTTGCCTCTATGGGTGGAATAGAACGAATAATCATAATCATAAATATAGGAACTAGTAAAAAATAAATAATTCCAATAATGTTTACTACCATTTCAACATTATCAGTTATAGTAAAAGCTATTCCTGTACCAATTAAAATCGTTCCAAAAGAAAGGACCAGAAAAGAAACTAAGCCTAATATGCAACCAACGACTACTAAGTAGATTATATCTCCAATATAATAGGCAAGTTCCCCAGCAGGATTATCTGAAAGTTTAATTTCATCTAAGGCAGTTTGCCATAATCTTTTTGGTGAATCAGGTGGTAATCCTCTAAGAAATAACCATGAAAGAAACATGTACAAAAAGCCGATTAGAAGATGGATTAACCACTTGATTAGTAAAGATGAGGTAATAAAGGCAATTATCTGTGGCTCAGAAATTTCGGGTTCTGCATTATCAACTGCCCATTCATAATAAAACCATATAAAATTAAGCTTAAGCTGAGAGAGCATAAATGCTAAACTGGAATACATAATTAATGACCCAAGGGCAACGTTTGACTTCTTTGGGCTTTTTCTTTCATAAAGATATCTTGCTGTAATTTTCGAAAAAATGGACATTTTTACTCTCCTTTATAATTTCGCTGAAAATAATTCTTGTACTACCATGAAACAAAGAGAAGTAAAAAGTCTTTCTTGTTTTCTTTCAGTTACTCTTTCGTTGAAATCCCACATTATTTTTAATTTTTCATTCCCAAAAAAAACTAAAATCACAAATCTATTCAATAATTGCTTTATGAACAGTTTGTGATAGCAATAGGTATTGAGTCTTCCGCTGATAAACTAGGTGTAGGGATTATGACCGACACTGGAGAAATTCTGGCTAACGAAAGGATAACCTATACTCCACCTTTTGGTCAAGGAATTCACCCAAGAGAAGCTTCTGAATCTCATGCTAAAAACTTGCCAAGATTAATTCAAACGGCTTTAGCTAAAAGTCAACTAACTAAAGATCAAATTGATCTAGTTGCTTTTACACAAGGGCAAGGAATGGGACCGTGCTTGCGAATTGGCGCTGTAGCGGCTCGTACGTTAAGTATTAGCTGGAGAAAACCACTTGTAGGAGTTAATCATCAAGTAGCCCATATAGAAATCGGTCGTCAAATTGGTGATATTCAAGACCCAGTAGTCCTTTATGTTTCTGGTGGAAACACTCAAGTAATCGCCTATAGCGAAAAAAGATATCGTGTTTTTGGTGAAACGCTTGATATCCCTATTGGAAACGGTTTAGATACTTTTGGTCGAGAGTGCGGTATCGATGCTGAAAAAATACCTATGGGTCTTAAAATAGAACAACTCGCGGCTCAATCAACAAATTACATCCCCCTTCCTTATATCGTTAAAGGTATGGATGTTTCTTTTTCAGGTATTTCTACTGCAGCTATTAAAAAGTTTAAAGAAGGAGCAAAAATTGAAGATGTCTGCTACAGTCTTCAAGAAACGGCTTTTGCAATGCTCGTTGAGGTTGTCGAAAGAGCTCTAAGTCATACTCATAAAGAAGAGATATTAGCTTGTGGAGGAGTTGCTTCCAATGCTAGATTAAAGGAAATGTTAAAAGCTATGGCTGATGAACATAACGCAAAATTTGTAGGTTTACCTGCTGCAACAGCTATTGACAATGGAGCAATGATTGCTTGGACGGGAATACTCAATTATAAACACGATCTTTCAACTCCTCTTGACAAGTCTCAAGTCGATCAACACTGGAGAATAGAAGACTGTGAAGTTCCTTGGAAAGAAAAATAGGATCATGAATAATTTTTGGTGTTAACGAACTACCTTCTTTTCAATCGTATAATAATGAGTGCAATTATTGCATAAACATTGATAATTGGCAATAATACAAATCCTTCAGTTTGTGGAATATTGGGTGCTAAAAGTTCACCTATGCTATCCAAATAAAACAAGCAAGAAATAGCCATCCATGAATTTTTTACTGAAGGACTTTCTCCTGAAAGAAAACCACCGGTTTGAGATTGTTTAGCAAGAACAAATGAACTTGTTAAAGGATCTTCATAGGATGGAGTAAACAGTTTTATGGTTGAAACAGCTTGATAAGAGCTAGTTAGCGTTGAGTCACCGTTTAATGTGTTAGAATATCCTCCTTCTTCTTCCTTAAAGGCGTTGATAAAAGTTATTGCCCCTTCTGAGCTTGAAGGTGCAAGAGCAAAGTAGCCCCCGAAAAGATCATTAATCAAAAATATTGTTTTAATCGAGCGAGTAGCTATATCAAAAGAAGAATAAGAACCATTACTGTATTGAAGATTAACAAGGGAAAGAGTAACGTAGGTAACATTAAATGAAGGAATAGTTTCCAGAAAAGAAGAAATGTAAATAAGAGAGTATAAAGCATCTAATTCAGTGATAGTAAAATCATAAAGATCATCTGATGTTGGAAAAATAAGAGCTTCATAGCTTTCATTGAAAGCTGCGAGAGTATAGTTGAGTATTTTCCAGCGATCAATATTTCCATTAATCCATGATTGATTTAACTCTAAAGCTTGAATAGCTCGAATTGCATGAAAAGTCATCTCTAAGGAGGGAGAAGTTCCAGGTGTGGCACTAAAACCTCCATTTTCTGATTGACAGCGTTGAATATAGTAGATTAGTTCATTTTTGTAATCCACTGATTCTCCAAGTAAGAGGTAAATCATTGAAGCGTCAGCAGTAGCTTCAATGGTAACAGAACCACTTGAAGTGTCTTGAAAGCCGGAGTCTGATACTTGCAGAGAACTAACATAGTCAAGGAGGGCATCTCGTTTTGTGGAAGCAGCAGAAACGGGAGAAAGAAGAAGAGCTAAGAAAGCAAAGGTTGCATAAAGATATAGAAAGTTTGTTCTCATAAATATCAATTAAATTCAACACTTGAACTATTTAAATCTAATTTTTGACAAAAAAGAACGGGTAAAAATTCTTGAGTATTTCAATCAGATAGATGAATAATTATCTTTCAGAGATAGCTAATAATCTCTCAATTGTTTTAATTGCTTGAACTGTTTCGTAAACATCATGAGTTCTAATAGCATGAACCTCCTTACGAATAAGAAGGAAAGCAGTAGCGGACAAAGTACCCGGTAAAAGAAGGGAAGGATCTGATTCATCCACTATTCTTCCAATAGTTGATTTTCTAGAAAGTCCTACATACAGAGGAACTTTTAGATCCAATAATTCTGATAAGTGCGTTAAAAGATATAAATCATCGAAATGTTCTCGTCCACCCCAACCTCCGATACCGGGGTCAACAGCTATTTTCTTTCTGGAAACTCCAGCGTTAAGGGCTAAAGAAATGGATTCATCAAGAGCAGAAAGAACATCAGGAAGAGAATAAACGTCTCCGGGAGATTTGTCAGCAGCCATAAGAATGACTGAGGCATCATAATCAGCAATCACTTGAGGAAGCTGATGATCCCGTTTAAGACCACAGACATCATTAACTATGTTCACGTTTTTAGAAAGAGCAAATTCTGCCACCTCAGAGTGCATTGTATCAATAGAAACCTCAATATCAGGATAACTTGTAAGAAAATCAAGTATTGGTGGAAGGAGTAGCTTGACTCTTTCAAACTCTACTTCTCGAGGAGCTTTTTCGCCACCATAGTAAGAAACCGGACGAGTGGAGAGACCTCCAATGTCAACCATGTGAGCTCCGGAAGAAACGTGTGTTTTAACCATTTCCAGTACTTCTTTTTCTGAGGAAGCAATAGAGCCAGAATAAAACGATTCAGGAGAAAGATTCACAACACCAGCAATAACTATAGGAAGATCTTTTCCTATCTTTAACTGACCTAAGTGTGAAACAAAAGTGTCATCCATAATAATTTACCTACAATGATGGAGTATGGCCCAAGTCTTCGAGCTGACGCCTTACACGCTTAAAAGGACCAAAAAATAAACAATCATCTGGATTAACAAGTTGAGTCGAACTCAAGCGTTCTTCGGAAGGAGTGATCGAGGCACCTCGAATGACTACAAAAGGAATAAGTTCATTCGTCTCACCCATTAAGATATTTGCAGCAGTTGCAAGGTTATCGCTTAAAGAGCGAAGAGTAACGCTCATTTTGTGACCATAGATATCGTCTTCTCCTCGCTTATCGATAACTGGAACAAAACCAGCAGCGGCAAGAGAGAAAGCACTGGTACCCCAACGTAAGGGAACTACTCTGCTATCAGCGATAATTATGCCAACATCTTTTGATAGTTTGTCCTTAATTTCTTTCCTAAAAGAAAAAGCAAATTCTTCAGAGTCAGAGGGAAGAGGAAGAGCGTAACCGTCAGGAGCATTACTACGATCAACCCCACCGTTAGCATTCATACCATAAGGAGTAAGAGACATAACAGACTTAGGAGCAACTCCGAAAACATCAAGAGATTCAGAAAGGGCTAGCTCAACCATTTCAGGAGGAAGACCAGTTTGAAGTGCAAGACTTTGAGCTTCAGAGGAAGGAGTTAAAGTAGAAAGGTCGATTATCCCACCTTGAACTACAGTAACAACCTTAGAAACAATAACAATAACATCGTTATCTTGAAGAGATAGATCATGAGAATCTAAAGCTGAAGAGAAAACAGAAACAAGATCATCATTAGAACAAATGATGTTTGTTTTAAGAGGAAAGAGTTCTAACTTAGTCACAGTAAAAGAAAAACAAAAAGCTATAAAAAGAATATTAGAAGAAAAAAACAATAAAAAAATGTGAAGAAGTGAGCTAAGAGGTTTGAAATAAAGAGAAGTGGCGACCCTCACGCGATTTGAACGCGCGACCTATGCCTGTCATCTGACAGAAAGGGTATGCCACTAGAAGGGCATCGCTCTATCCAGCTGAGCTAGAGGGTCTTAGGTTTTTAAAACAGTTTACTGTTTTTAGTTTTGGTGAGGATTTTGGAGTGGATAACTAATCTCTTTTTTTATTAAATATAAGCAGTTCTTTTGTGGCTATCTTTTGCTTGTTTAGTTCCGTCTTTTTTGGCGGGTATAAACAATACTGCTCATAATTCCAAGAATAGTAACTATTCCCATTATAGGTGCGTCATCTTTTGTTTGTTCTTCAACAATGTTTATTGTTACTATCAACACTTCAGTTACTTCATTTCCACTTTTGTCTTTCACTGTTATTGTGATAGTGTAATTTCCTGATGCACCATATTCGTGGTCTACTATTGTTCCTTCTACATAGATTGCTGTTCCATCTCCCCAATCTACTGTTACTTCTTCGATATCTGCCAAACTGTCGGAATAACTTAGTTCAAGCATTACATATGAGCTATCTATTGTTGTTCCATTTATCTGAGATACGATGTTTAAGGTTGGAGTAGTATGATCTACTAATACTTCTGTTTCTGCTATGTATGAATAGTTCAAGCTATTAGTCACATTTAGGTAAACAGTATGGATTCCTTCTGCAGTGAAGCTGTAGTCATAACTATCTTCATCCACATCTAAATCATAAGTTACATTTTCAGCTTTGATTGATAGCTCTACTATTTCTGATCCTGTTGATGTTTCAGTTGTTAAACTAAATGTCACTTCAGTTTCTCTATAATAGTATTCACTCGCACTTATCATCGCATACGGTATCGATGATTGAATTTCAACAGTTCTCTTCGATTCATTGTAGAAATATCCTCCGTACTCCGCAAAAGAATAATATTCTACCGTCGTATCGTTTTCAAATAGACCTATTTCAGCTGAGTATACTTTCACTATTGTCGTAGCATTAAATGGTTGCTGTTCGATTGCCCATTCACCTGTAGATTCATTGATTGTTACGTTTACATTTACAAGATAATCAGTTATTTCTTCATATGAATATTCATCAATTAATGTTCCATTGATTTTCTCCCATACGGGGTAAGAATCATTGGTTTCAACACTATCATTGTAGTTTCTATAGAAAAGCCCTACAGTATAATCTGATGAATTATAGAGAGTTACATTAAGTGTCATTGTAGCGATATTTGTCTGATTTTCAAAGTGAGAAGCAGTTGTTGAATTGAAACTTATTCCTTTAGCAGTTATTCTATAAAAATCTAATCGCCATTCTTCGTTTATTCGTGATATATCCCACCCTACAGCTGATTTTACACTGAAGTAGAGTTCTGGTTGCTCAAAAGTGAGAGTATAATTATATGTTGTAGTATTGAACTCATCTTTATTCTCTAATACCATATCCTCTAGCTCTGCGTCAAGCACTTCATCAAGGTTAGAAACTAGAGCAATTTTGAGTGTGTTATCTTCAGCATCATTTTCGATCGTATATTTAATTGTTATAGATGCATTTGTTAGAGCAACATAATCAGAATTTGACAACCAATCAGTAGATGAAATAGTTGTATTGGAGATGCTTTCTTTATAGGGTAAATACTCGCTATTGTTTGAAAAGACATGGTGTCCTTTTAGTTCAAAAAAGTCTTCTTGATAAACTTCTTCTGTACCATTATCATGACTTGTATGCCATGCCCATGCGTAAAAACGAGTGTTTTCTGATACAGTAATATTAGTTGTATAATACGCCCATTGTTTGTAGGTGCGTGAAAGGTTCATCATAAGACCATCATCATATGAAAGAGAGAGGTTACTTCCTGTTCCTAATAGTATTAATCCCTCTACATCAAATCGATCTGCACGATATTCAACGGTAACATTATTACTAGTTCCGTTAATATAGAGACTTTTATCTGGAGTCATTGATACAAATTCAGGAGCTGGTGGCTCTCCGTCAGCTGTTAAATTTAATTCTGCAGGTGTTGGTGCTGATAAAAAGATACTTGTTACTAAGATAACCAAGATGGCCAGTTCAAAACGTATTTTCATTAATATAACCTCTAAAAATAAAACAATCTATTGTCTATTCTCTTCGCTTATGCGATCGAAGATTAGTTACTTAAAAAACGATTCGTTATTGGGAATTC
>DAOWED010000089.1 GCA_030638685.1 Candidatus Heimdallarchaeota archaeon
ACTCCTCCATCGTAATGCCCTGTTCCTAGTATAAATCCTCTCCAATGTGTTAGATCCCCATCTACTGTATCGAAGCTTGGTTCTTCTCTTCTTAATCCGTCAGCTTCTATCGCTAACCTTCTTAGAAAGTCGTCTTCTGTTAGCATCTTTTTTCATCCTTCTTTATCTTCATTATTTTCTTTTCTCTTCCCTTATTTGTTCTTATCGTTTTTTCTCTTCTTTTTCTTTTTTTCCCCTTTTTCTAGCGCTTTTCTAGCCCCAGCTGCCCACGTTAGCCGTTTCCGGCTTACCTTTCGGTTTGTATCTCTTATCTGGTTTTTCCAATCTTCTACTCCACGCCGTGGTTCTCAAGCACCATACACGAACCTTAGAGCTGCTCACTTCCGTGCCTTACCCATTTTGGCTCTACGCTTCTAACTCTTGCCTACGCAGGAGCCTCGCAGATGCACAGTCATAGAGAGACGACGCCTCAACGTTTCTTATCGGGACCACACAAGGTCAAACAAGCCTCAGAAGTAACTGTCAGTCACCCATACGGAGCATTTGATGTTACAGGTTAGCTTATGTAAGGACGCACCTTCACATGTTTGACTAATGCGCAGTATTATTCTCTTACTTGTTTATTTTAAATCGATCGATTTACCACAAAGAGTTTGTTATTTTTTATTGCGATTTCTTGTTTTTTTCTTGATCTTTATTTTGGTAATTGAATCTTTTAATTTGCTGGCTTTTCTCGTGTTGATTCTATTACTTCTACTCCCTCTACTCCTTTGACTACTTGGTCACAGATCAATGCAATTCCCTTCAAGCTAATTGATTCCCTTGATATTTTTAGTTCTCCATCTCCATCGATGGCTTGTATTTGAATCTTAAATTTGTAGTCCCCTTCTTCATATATTACGGATAGAAGTTCTTTATCTTCAATTTTTTCTTGAATGATTACATGAGCCATCTTTATCTACAACCATTTATTTACTTCATCTATAAAAAAGCATTCTAATTAATTTTTTTTCGATCTGTTTTCTTCCAAAGAATTGATAACTAACTAATCTTAAACGTCACTATGGATTTTTCACCACAGTTTACATTTACCGATACTAAACGATCCATCTTAGCTTATCTAAGAACTGATGATCCTATTTCTCTTTCTGAGATCCAAGAGATGCGTGAAATTGCTTCAGCTTTGAATTTTGAGATTATAGCTGAAATTTCTCAACCACTAGAACATCCTCATCCGGGTCATTACTTTGGTAAGGGTAAAATCCTTGAGATGGCTGATCTTGCCGAAGCTGTGGAAGCTGACACTCTTATCGTTGTCGCTGACTTTAAACCCTCTCAGTTTATCAATCTTGAAGATATGACCAAGTTAAATGTTTATGATCGTGTCTCCCTTCTTTTGGAGCTCTTTGAAATTCGTTCTCAGTCTAAAGAAACCTCCCTTCAAGTTCAAGCAGCTAAATGGAAATATTGGCTTCCTAGAGCTCGAAGAGACGTAGGTATTACTCTTAGATCTGAGCATACTGGTTTTAGAGGTTCAGGTCAACAAAAACAAGAAGAATTTGAAATCATGGCAAAAAGACACATTCATCGAATTAACAAGGAACTTGAAAGTATTAGATTGGTTCGATTAAGAGCTTCTCAGTCTAGAGGTGGCATATGGCGTCCTACTGTTGCTATTTTAGGTTATTATTCTGCCGGAAAAACCACCCTCTTTAATCGTGTCACTTCTCTTACTCGAGAAACTGGACAAGAGCCTTTCACCACAATGATGGCTAAGATATCTAATACCAAGCTTGCCAATTATAATCTATATGTAACAGACACCATTGGCTTAACTCGTGTTCCTCCCTATATCATTGAAGCTTTCCAATCATCTTATTTTCCGATTGTCAATGCTTCATGTTATTTAGTTTGTTTGGATGCAACTAAGTCAAGTGAAAAGCTTCTCTATGAAGCTCAATCTGTAATTGAGTCAATATCAACTATCAAGAAATTTATTCAAGGTCAAAAGGATCGTTTTTCAGATTTTGATATCGGTGATAAATGTATCATTGTCTTAACAAAACTAGATCTTATTTCAGAAGCTGTTGTAAAGCGACACGTTGAATTTTTATCTCCTCATTATGAATTAATAAGTGCTTATTCACCAGAATTAGATCCCTTTTCTCTTACTAGTGAATTAATAGTTTCTTCAATTTCTTCCTCTATTGATACTCTATTCGAAAAATATGCCAAACGTTTTGTATTCAAGGTGAAAGATCTCTCCTTGCGTTCTTGGCTTTTTGATAATACTCGAATAATCAATGAAGAATGGACAGATGAGGATGATGCAACTGTTTTAATCATTCAAGCAGACCTTTTCGAAGAACAATATGGTGAAATTGCCTCCTTTGAACATTCAGGACGGGTTATACTCTCAAAACATCCGGTTAATTATCCAAAAACAGAAGAATCAGATGAAACAGAAGAATTGATTAATTTCAACGACTATTATTAATCATGTCACTTGATTTAGAAAAAAGAGTATATGAGCTGGAAAAAGAAGTAAAAGATCTTCGAAGAATGTTAATGGCTCATCTCTCTCATAATCACTCTCGACCATTTCCTGTTAAACGACCTTTTGATGATGACTCTGATCTACCTGGTCCTAAAGGAGAAAACGATTTTCCGCCTTTTGGTCCCATTAGAGGATAAACCATTATCAGTTACTTTAATATTGTTTGAACTGGCTCTAATATAAGGGATATTTATGGATAAGTATTGGTCAATGGTTTGGAAACTAGTTAATCAGAGTGATGCGATTCTAGAGGTAGTTGATGCTCGTTTTCCATCATTGTGTAGAACTTTGTCTGTAGAAAGTGCTGTTAAAGACGCCAATAAACCATTGATACTTGTTCTTAATAAGTCCGATTTAGTTCCGAGAGAGGTCAGTACTGCTTGGGTCGAATATTTACGCACCAAAGAAAAAATATTGACCGTTGCTGTTTCTTCTCGATTTCGGCTTGGAACGGGTATTTTGAGACGAACTATTACTCGTTCAGTAAAAGGTAATGTTATTATTTCAGTCGTAGGACTCCCTAATACTGGAAAAAGCTCTTTGATTAATATTCTAAAAGGAAGAAGTTCCGCCCCTACAGCCCCTATTCCCGGTTATACTCGTGCATTGCAACTTCTTCGAATTACAAAACGAATAAGAGTTTATGATACTCCGGGAGTTATTCCTAGCAAAATTTCCAATAGTCTCAGACTATTATTAGGTGTTCATAATCCTCACAAGTTAGATGATCCTGAATACGATGTTGAATACTTGATTCAAGCATCTGAAAAGGTTGCTCCTGGTGCAATAGCTAAACATTATGATTTATCTATTGATGACCCTACTCTCTTTCTTGAAGAATTAGCTAAAAAGAGAGGCCGGCTCATGAAGGGTGGAAAGCTCAACCTTAGACAAGCAGCTATTGATATGATGACTGATCACATGAATGGAGCGATTACTTCTCTTTATGAAAGCCCTCCCTCAGGCTTTCTCACTTCAAAATCAACCTCTGAAGATCTTCCTTCTTCAGATGATTCAACTTGATATAGTAAGATGGTTTAATTCATCAATATTCTATTCTTATAGCTCTCCTTCTTTAAAAACTAGCTAATATATCTTCATCAAACAACTAAGTTTATATCCTTATTTGATAATCTTTAGAACATGAAGACTCCCGTTTATACTTGGCATAAAGAACATGGTCAAGTAATTGATTTTTTGGGTTGGGACCTTCCCGTTCGGTACTCAGATATTTCAACTGAACATAAAGCTGTTAGAAATGCTGCTGGTTTATTTGATGTCTCTCATATGGGTCGACTTGAATTTCTAGGTAAAGACGCTGAGATGTTTCTCAATTCACTCGTTCCTCGAGATATAAGAGATGTAGCAATTGGAAGATGTGCTTATACTTATGTTTTAAACTCCCATGGTGGTTTCCAAGACGATATTATTGTCACTCACCGTGGAGACGATGATTTCATGGTTGTTTGCAACGCCGGAAATTACGATAAAATTGTTTCTTGGGTACGAACCATGCTAAACATTATGAATCAAATGCACCCTCTTGACTTAACCTTTAATGATTTTAGTTCAACAAGTGCAATGTATGCTTTGCAAGGACCTAAAGCACTTGAGATTTTAGCAAAAGTGTTCGAAGGTGAACCTATTGGTCGTTGGAGATATACTACCGGTAAGATCGCTGGTGTGGATATTATACTCCAAGGAACCGGTTATACCGGTGAAGCTGGCTGTGAAATTATTATTCCTGGAACAACCGTTGATGAGCCTGAGAAAGCTCTTAAAGTTTGGACTGCCATAATTGACGCCGGGGAAGATTTTGGTCTTCTGCCTATTGGCCTTGGAGCTAGAGATTCATTGCGGTTAGAAGCAGGAATGCCATTATATGGTCAAGAACTTGATGAATTTATTTCTCCCGTTGAAGCAGCTTTAGCATTTCCCCCCTTCGCTAAAATTGATAAGGATGTAACTTTTATTGGGCAAACTCCCTTCAAAAAAGTGAGTGAAGCTGGCATTGAAAAGATTAGAGTAGGTCTTAGAATGAAAAAGAGAGGAATTCCTCGAACTCATCATGAAATAGTTGTTGATGGAAAAGTGATCGGAGAAGTTACTTCTGGCACTAAGAGTCCTATTTTCAACCTAGGCTTTGGTATGGGTTATGTTGAAAAAGAATATTCTCAAATCGGAACTACCGTCTTTATCAGAACCGGTCTGAGAGAACAAGAAGCTGAAGTTGTAGGTTATCCCTTTTACGACCCCTCAGTATATGGTTATAAACGAGATTAGTTATTAACTACTCTATTGTTCCCTTTCTCCCCCTCTCTTTATTTTTCTTAACATTCTTTTACATTCTACTTTTTTATTTTTTTTTGTTTTTTATTGTTGGTGGATCTGGAATAAGTGAGAATCTCACATCACTGGCTATTCAAAATAAAATGTCTCTTGAGGAATTTGTAAATTCAGATATTTGTTATGCACCAGCAGTAAATGATGTAATTATACCAATTGTAGGTTCAGCAATGGTTGCATTACGACGTCTTTAAGTAGAGACATAATTATGGTCTCATGAAGGACTTTCTTCAACGAGAGCGTGACAGTATTGACAAAGACGGAAGAAGATAATTATTCCCCAGCTAAAGAAACAAACAAATTAAAACAATTTATAATTATTGGGCTAATGATAGCCGTTTTTCTAGTAATGCTGTTGTATACTGGAATTGAAAAGGTATATGATGCTTTTCTCGAGATTGGTTTGGCAGGAATATTACTTGTTTTTGTTATTTATTTCACAATAATGCTCTTACGAACCCTAAGATGGGCGTTATTTTTATGGACAACAGATAATAACCTCTCTTTTCTTTATCTTTTTAGAGTTGCTATGATAAGTTGGGCTCAAAACGCTTTTCTACCGGCTCGATTGGGTGATGTATCTAGATTGGTTCTTCCAAAAAAACGCTACGATGTAGCTTATGGAACTAATTTGTCACTGATGATTATCGAGAAAGTGCAAGATGTTATTTCTTTATTCTTAATACTCGGTGTTTCAGCTTTTCTTACAGTGCAGACAATCGATTTATCTGATGAAATTACTTTCTTGCTTAAAATTGTCCCGATTATTTCGATATTGGTAATTATTCTAATAGCTGTTTTAACGGTGTTAGGACAACAAGTGCTTGATATTACACTTGGTAAAATTGCTTTTTTTGAGACATTACACTTAAAATTATCCAATTTATATCAGAACTACAGGGAAGCAACGATCATTTACGCAAAAAATCGTAGAATACTTGCATTAACTTCTCTTTTCGCCATATTAGTTTCTTTTATTGAAGCAATAGGGATATATTCTGTAATAATAATGGTTGGACACTCCATTCCAATTGAGCATGTTTTATTAGCTGCTTCCTTTGGATTGTTAACTTTTATTTTTCCATTACTACCGGGTAGCACAGGTACTTTTGAAACGGCAATTGCTGTAGGATTAGTTGCAGTATCGTCCATAAGTAAAGAGGATGCGTTACTAGCTCCAACAATTTATCATTTACTAGTTATTGTTTTTCTAGCAATAGGTGCAAGTATAGCAAGTATAAACCTAGAACTAACTCCTGAAGCTGAAATTGAAGCTGAAAATGAGATTGAATAAGAAATAAGTTATAATTTCAATAAAATGAAAAATTACTGATAGGAAGTTAATATTTTTCTGACAATCCATTAACTTTAAAGAAGCTTAATCATAATCCAAACAGTAATAGAAAAAATCTATATTTTTTCAATTGCGTCAATTGAACGTGAAGCCTTAATGTCATCAACACAACTAAAGATTATATTTGCCGGACTTGATCAAGCCGGAAAAACCTCTATATATCAAAAAACAATCGCTGGAATAGATCCTTCTCAACTGACGAACTTACGTCCTACACGAGGCGTTGAAAGGCATTCTACCGATTTTATTGATATAGAATCTAATATTTGGGATCTAGGCGGGCAAGAATCATATCGTGAAAAGTATTTGAAAAATCCTCAAACATTCAATGAAACAAAGGCATTGATATTTGTGCTCGATGTTCAAGACACGAAAAGATATCAAGAGGCCTATGACTACTTTTTATCAATAGTTAAAATTATTCAAAACATCAAACCTCAACCGAGAGCTTACATATTTTTCCATAAATGTGATCCTGAAATTGTTAAAAAAATCCGTGCTGACTTTTTTGCGGCAACTAGGCTTTTTAGACAAGCAGACACTTTCTTGGATAACAAATTTGTGGGTTTTGCAACAAGTATATTCAGTGAGACAGTAGATCAAGCAATGCAACGAGTGTTCTGGGAATGTTTCCCTGGAATAGATCTGAAACCACAGTCCTCCCTTGAAATCATTGATGATCGAGGAGTATTAATAACAGATGAAACAACCGAAGAAGAAGCTGTAGCAGAAGAAGTTCCAGTGAAAGACGAAGAAGCAGTAGAAGATGAAGTTACAACTGATATTGTTGAAAGAATGGGTTCGTTGCAATCACAGATAATGGATCGGTTAAGTCAAGCTGTAGAGAAAAGAATGGAAAAAACTGATAATGTAATAGCTTTAGCTGTTCTTTCTACAAAAGGAGATATCCTATTTGGAGTAGCAAAAGGAACTGCTCCTGATAATGCTATTCCAACAGTTTCCGATATTATCAAAAACGTTGATGCTGATGAATTCTTTGGTGGACTGGGAGAAATAGAGATAAGTGGTCCAGGACATGTTCCACTTGACGATTTCGATCTTCATTTCGCAGAACTTTCAAAAGAACAAGCTATTGTTATCTTCTGTAAGGATGGGAATGATAGTGAAACAATAGAGGAAGCAAATGGCGTCGTAAAACTAATGCGTCAAGCACTTTCAGTAGTTCCTCGATCTGCAAAATCTCTCTCTCGATCAGAACTTGCTGATGATCTAAAATCAAGAATTTCAAAAATTAGAGGAAGCTAATTATCTAACTAACTTGTGACAGATTTTCAAGCATTTATCGACAATTTTCGATTACTTCTAACCATGGTTCTATAGTTATTTGAAGGATTAAAAATTTAATATAAGAAAAAAAGAGGATTCGCTTTAAGATCTTTCTAAAAAAGTTTCATGGTATAATTTTCCATAATTGGGAATAATTCAATCCCTGTTTTTTCTTTTACGAAAGCTCTTATCTGCTCATACATTGCCCTATAATCGAAATCAACTTTTTCATTGATTCCGGGAATAACCAGATCGTATTTTTCAGCAACTTCTATTGCTTTATCATATCCAGCACTTGCATGACGAAGTAAAGCACTCATTGGGTCCCAAGTTAGTACTCTGAAGAGCTTTTCTTGAGAAAGAGCTGTTCCATCAGCTACTACAACTTGACCTGCATGAAGTGAATAACCTATACCTACTCCTCCTCCACCGTGATAACTTGTCCAAGTAGCTCCACTTAAGCTATTTCCAAGCAAGTTTAACACCGCATAATCTCCAATTGCATCGCTTCCATCCTTCATCCCTTCTGTTTCTCTGTGAGGAGAAGCAACTGAACCACCGTCAAGATGGTCTCTTCCAATTATAACTGGTGCTTTAAGCTTTCCTTCTTCTACCAATTTATTCATCAACATTCCAAAAGCAGCTCTTCTAAAGAATCCTGCCCAGAATACTCTTGCCGGTAGACCATTTTCAAAGGGAATATACTTGTCTGCAAGGGTTAACCAATTTACCAGTTTTTCATCATCATCAAAAAGCATTTTTGCATATTTGTCAGTTAATCTAATGTCTTCAGGATCATTACTTAATGCAGCCCATCTAAAGGGCCCTTTCCCTTCGCAGAATAACGGTCGAATATATCTAAAAACAAACCCTGGAAAACCAAATGCCTCTTCTAATCCATGTGCATGAGCTTCTCCTCTGATATTATTACCGTAATCAAAGGTTTCTGCTCCTCTTTTTTGGAGCTCAAGCATTAGTTTAACATGTTTTACACAAGTTTTTCCTGTGAGTTCAAGATATTTCTTGGGGTCGTTTTTTCTGAGCTCAACTGCTTCATCATAGGTTAATCCCTCAGGATAATAACCGTTTAACATATCATGGGCAGATGTTTGATCTGTTAATACTAATGGAGTGATATTCTGATCCTTAAGATATTGGAGTAGTTCTGTCGCATTACACGAAATTCCTATAGAAACTGCTTCATTTCGTTCAGCATAGTCTTTTGCCCAACTAATTGCTTCTTCAATAGAATCTGTTTTGAGATCAAGATAGGGTGCTCCTTGCTCCCGACCTTCATTATACATTCTATCTACTTGGTGGGGGTTAACTTCAGCTACTAAAGCAATTTTTCCGCACATTTTGATTGATAAAGGCTGAGCTCCACTCATTAGACCTAATCCTGCAGTAACAATAAGTTGTTTTTCAAAGTTTGATAGAGTATTATATGAATCACTTTGCTCAGCAAAAATGATGGCTTCAGTAATGGTTTCATAGGTTCCTTGGATAATTCCTTGTAATCCAATAAAAATGAAGCTTCCCGCTGTCATTTGTCCATAAACTGTTAATCCTGCTTCAACCATTTCTTGAAAATTATTGCACCACTTCGGAACGATTATCGAGTTAGTAATTACGCATCTAGGCGCCCATTTGGTCGTAATAGTTTTTCCGTAGGCTTTACCTGATTGAAGGAAAAGTGTTTCATTGTCATTAAGTGAACGAATAAGGTTGATAGTTTCATAAAATGAAGCCCAATCACGAGCTAATTTTCCAGAGCCCCCGTAAATATACAATGTCTCCCAATCACTACCATTATGTAAATTAGAGATCATAGCTCTGATGATAGCTTCTGTTTCCCATCCTGCAACAGTTGAGGTTTTAAGAGCCTCTTCACCCTTGGGAAGAGTAGGGATTTTATTGGGTTTTTTATCCATTCTTAATAGCTTATCGCTTTCTATTTTTCTTTCTCCGGCAATTATAGCATCTAGCTCTGTTCGACGTTTCATCCTTGAAAACCTCTTATTTGCTTAAATAGTTACTAAAACACATGAAACTATTCTTATGTGTCTTGAATGTTCACTTTTTGCATAACTAAATTAGAAATTATAAAGATACTTGTTACTTCATAGTGTTACAACAATTTGAATGTTTTCATGCAGTTAAAATGAACTAAGGAGAAGCTAAACGATTAGATAAGTTAATTTTGATGCTTCAAAAAGAAGGTCTATCTAGATCAGTGTATTACCGTCTTTTTAAAATGATAATTATGTAATGAAAACAACTCTGAAATTAATTGCTATAAAAGGTGCTTCCGAAGGGTTATCTAGAGTTCTGATCAATTTCACGCATGGAAAAAAACATGAGTGGTAATACCCCCCTATTCTCCAGATAATCATTGAACCTAATAAATGTTCTAGAGAAACAATTCTTGGGCAATGAACTCAGCCATTGAGCTAAAAGATGTGATATCATGGTAGCAGAAAGATGCATTAACTGTAATTCATCGCGAGTATACTGGTATTGTAAGCGTTGTAGTCAACTTTTTTGCTTACATTGTATTTCAGAACACTATTTGCCTATTTTTTATTGTCCACCCTGCAACCAACAATCACCAGAACAAATCTGCCCAACTTGTGGAACACAAACAGAAACACGCCCAATAGTTGTTAGAGTATGTGAATCATGCGCAAGTAAAGACATAGTTGTTGCTAAAGAGTATAGACAATCATTACCTCGTTTAGTAATGGAAGAGATAAGTAGCTTAATGGTTTCTTATGATGAAGTTTATACCGTTTTTCATAGTTTGATGAAAGTCTTCTATGAATTGGAAGCATTCAGAAGTAATCATTTTCATGCATTCCCTTCAATAGAGGAAGGTCTTGTGAAATGTAAAGTCTCACTGGATCAATTGATAGAAAAATCACTAAGAGCGATAAAAAGCCAGAGAAAGGATATTCACCTAGAACTCAGCTCGGTCAACTTCTTCAAAGATGTACCCCTCTCAAATCTATCAACAGCGGATAAGACATGTCAATCAACTATCTCAAGAATAAATCAGCTAAAATCAAACGTTAAGAAATGGGCTTCAATAATCTACCATGATCTAAATGAAGCAATAAAACCAATAATTCTTCTAAGAGAACATTACAAACGGTTTGAGGAGATAGCAAATAGTTTTGAGCTAAAGCCAACAGAAACGGTTTATGCAGTTTTTTATGACATACACGTAAACTCAACGAATCATGATAGTGGATATAGTGGAAAAGGAACCTTGGTAATAACAAGCGAACAAATATCATTAGTTAAAAATTCCAAGTATCAAAGGAGAGCACCATTAACGGAATGGAGACTACCATTATCAATGATCGATGATGCCCGGATAGATACGCAACTATCAAAAGGAGTATTGCTAAGAATAACGGCTCAATCAGGGTGGGTTTATCTAAGTGATAGATTGAAAAAACTAGAAGTAATCAAAGAATACTTAGATCTAGCACTAAACCCAGAATTGTCAAACTTTGACTTCAGTAAACTAAGAAGAACACCAATAGACATGAACTCACTACTAAATAGTATAAAAGAACTAAACTCAGAAGTGAGAAAAAGATTGTTCGGAAGCACAAGGGAAGCATATTCAGTAGATAACAATTCAACAAATCATCATTTGGCAAAACTAAAAGAAGAACAAAGAAGCGTTCAGTCAGAATTATTAGAATTAAGAAACCAATTCAACCGCCGACAAATTCTACCACCAGAATATGGAGTAAGAGCCCAAGAACTTTATCAAAGACAAACTGCTATAACTGAAAAAATAAGCGAACTAGAGTCAACCGTGAGAAGACAAATTGGCGGGCAATTCATAAAAAGGATATAAGAAGAGTGCGAGTAGGGAAAAGGGAAAAAAAGACAAAAAAAGAAAAAAAGGGAAAAAAAGGGAAAAAAAGAAAAAAAATAGAAAAGAAAGAGATAATCCAAAAGACTTTTTTTAAAGGAAGACAAAAGGTGAGCTAATGAGCGAAGAAAGTCAAAAATGCCCGGCATGTGAAGAAGTGATTCCAGTCGAATACGTTATTTGTCCTTTTTGTGCCTTTGACCTCACAGAGGAGAAGATTCGTCGAAGCGGGATCAAAATAAACACTTCTGAATCAATTGATCGTATTAAACGAACCGTAACTGCTCCTTTCCCTGTTGCTAAGGAAATTTCCCTTATTCCTGATCGTCGTGGTGGTACTCTTAACCTTATCGTTATTTCTATGGCTATGATTATGCAGCTCATAATTGTTATTCGTAAACTTGATAAGACCGGTTATATCCGTTCTTCTGGCAGCATGGCCGATACTAATTATTTAGAAACTCGTATACCTTTGTATTTTTTTGACATTCCTATTAATATTACTGAACGTTTTATTTTTACCATTGTTTTCCTTTTTTCTGGAAGTTTAGCTCTTTTTATGATGCTCTACTTAGCTTGGAAGATTGGTACTCGTATGATGGTTTTTGTTTCTCGTACCCTTGGTGGTAAAGCTGATCAGGAACATATTCGTTCAATTCTTGGTTATAGTTTAACTCCCATTGCTATTGGTGAAACTGTTTCTCTTTTCTTCTTTCTCTTTCTAGGTCTTCCTTCTGAAGCTTCTTCTGCTGGTAACTGGGAGGCAATCGATGATGCTGTTAAAGAAATGGTTAATTCTGGTCTTATGTCCTTTATTAAAGTGATCATGCTTTTATGCTGGGCTTGGATGATTTTTATCTCAAGTTATGGTATGGGAAGAGCTAACCGTCTTTCACCTTTTGAAGGCTTTATTGTGACAATCGTACCTATCGGTATTTTGTTGTTAATGCTCTATTAATCGCTTTCTTCATTCACTTGATTGATTTTTTTCATTTTTTTGTTTTTCTTTTGCTTAATTGTTCATTTGTTAAAGGTCAACATTTATAGAATACATCTCTTTCCTTTTTTTAAGAAGTATTTATTGAGATGGGAAAATCAATTTATTATAAAATAATAACTATCAAGTCTTGTTAATCTTAAAGTCTGATGATTGTGTTTGTGATACTAAAAAGTAATCCTTTATTAATGATCATGAACCTATTTTAGCTTGATAAAAACGAAGGAGCATTAAAATGACATATGACCCGGAACAAATTCTAGCCGAAGAATTTCAGCTAATGCTTTCGAAAGAACCTGCTTTTAGCGTTGTAAGTGGTGATTTGCGTCATTGGAGTGGTTTAATTAACCAACTTACAGTTGACATTAAATTAGATGAAATGCATCCTTTTGTTAGTCCGGTTACGATAATTCGTGGATCCTTTGATCACCCAAATATTAATTCTGATGGTTCTTTATCTCTTCAGATTTTGGACGAATGGGAGCCAAGATATCGTATCCCCGATTTAATTTCCGCTATCAGACGGTTATTTAGTCATAAAACCCCTTCATCTCGTCCTGTTTCTTCTTCTCCCCCTACTTCCACATATTCTTCTGTGTCCTCTTCTAGACCAACAGATTCTTCTAATGCTGAACAACTACAGTTTGATATCATAGGTTTCCAAGAAGAGATAGAAGCACTCAGTGAGCAGCTTTCAACCAAAAGAGCTTCTTTAGTCAAAGAAACATCTTCCTACAAAAAAAAGCAATTTAAAGCTTCTCCCGTCGAAGAAAATACGGCTGAATTAGCAGCAGTTAAAGACTTACTTGAGCTTATCGAAGTGAAATATGAAGAAGCAGATATTGATCAAGTTGAATATGTTAGACTATTCAAAAAATACATTAAAAGAAAATATGTACTTCAAAACACTGTATAAAATTTAAAATTAAAAGAATAAAAGATGATACTAATGGCAGAACGTCAAAGACCAACTAAGAAAAAGAAGGAAACCACCTTTCGTGAAGAAGAAAAGGAAGAAATTGCTCCTGAAATTTCAAAAGAATCTTCACAACAAATCCCTGAAGAAGAAATAGTTGACGTAAGAACAGAAGTCACTCCTGAAAGACAAGAAGTTCAAGAAGAGACGCCTAGTGTTTCTGAGAGAACACGTGAACCAATCAGGCGATCTGCTACTCGTGAAAGAACTCCTGAAAGTCAGAGTGTTCGATCCTCTACCATTTCTTCTCAGAAAAGTAGAGTACGCCGGGATGTTTCTTCCCAGCAAATAGACGTTGAAGCTGATTTGTTTGCTTCAATTGCCACTATAGATACTCTATCCAAAAGCTTTGCGAGGGGTATGGTTAATGGTCCTCTTTACAAAAGACAGCTTCAAGGACTTATCAAAGATGCTTTTAAAGCAAGGATGAAACTTAATCAAATGGATTTTGAGCTTTCTGAATTTATAGAAGCAAATAATTTAGCTACAAAATACCCAAGTGGGCTGCAAAAATTGGAGCTCTTAGAAGGAATCAGCGACATTGAAGGTGAAGAGCTTCAAATCATGCCTTATGAATCACTTCGCCAGCTTCCAGCTCAATCTGCTGATTATGTAGCCAGTTCAATAGAACTAATCGATCTTCTTCGATTACGAAGTATTGCTCGGATAGATATGATAGTTCCACTATTTGAGGACATGATTCATATTCTCCCCTCCTTTCCTTCAGGTGAGGAGAGTGACTGGGTGGTCGATGATGTTACTAAATGGAAACATTCACTGGAAAACCTTAATCCAGATGAAATATTGGATGAAGAAACAGCCACACGCTTAGAATTTCAGGCAGTTCGTTGGTTAAATGACTTTAGAAGGAGACTCAAATCAATTAGGTGATGCAAGTAGTGAACAATATAGATACCCAGAGGTTATTTGGTATACCAATATCATCTGAAATAAATGATCTTTTAGATTTCATTGATTTACAGATAGATAGTGAATTTGTTGTTGAAACCCTTCAAGAGGTAATTAAACTAACAAATGATCTGCCAAATGAAGTAGGCACTTTCCTTTTCAAAGAAATAAGCACTGAGTTTGATTATTTACTAACTAAATATACTAAAAGTAGGGCAAAACCTTTAGATGAGCTTGATACTAATCGTTTGAAATTGAAAGCTAATTTCTGGTTATCTGAAATTGAGTATGATTTGAAACTTTCAGAAAATAAATTGAACATACTTCCAAGCAGTCAAAAATGGGATGGCGGAGAAAAAACAAACAAATTTGATTAGCTCAAATAAAATCTAGCTAAACAAATAGACATTAACAGACCCTCGGAATAGGTTCCCCTATAGGTTTTTCTAATATCCTATGTCCACCAATTGATGTTTCAATTATTACATAACCTGGTTTTTCTTCTTTTACTTCTCCAATAATGGCTGCATCTTTGCCTAACGGGTGATTTTTAAGCATTTGAAGTATTTCTTCTGCACTTTCCGGTTTGACAGTCATAATCGCTTTACCTTCACATGAAATATGGTACGGATCAAGTCCTAGAATTTCAGAAACAGCCACCACTGCAGGTCTAATTGGTACATTTTCTTCATTAATCCAGATACTTACCTCTGATTTTGAAGCAAACTCATTTAATACTCCTGAAAGTCCTCCTCTAGTCGGATCTTTCATAGCTGTTACTTTTCCTGTTTCAATTACTGACTTGATTAAGGAATAAACAGGTGCCACATCTGATTTTAGTTCTGTTTGAAGGTTTAGTCCTTCTCTATGTGCCAGTAAAGCTACTCCGTGGTCGCCTATTGGCCCTGTGGTGATCACTTTATCTCCCGGTTTTGCTCCGGAATCATAGATAGCTTTTCCTTCAATTACGCCAAAACCTGTTGTTACGATGGCTATTTTATCTATTGTGCCTTTTGGCATAACTTTTGTGTCACCGGCAATAATAGGAACATTCAATTCTTGACACATATCTGCCATTGATTTCAAAATAAGTGACAAGTCAGACATTTTGAACCCTTCCTCAATAATAAGAGCTGAAGTCATGGCAGTAGGTTTTGCTCCCATAACGCATACATCATTTATTGTGCCAGCTATGGCTAAAGAACCAATATTTCCTCCAGTAAAAAAGATAGGGTCAACCGTATGCCCATCGGTTGTCAAAACAAGTTCCGATTCTTTTGGGGTGGGAAAAGTTGCTCCATCATCTAAGCTTTCAATTCCTACACCATCTTTTACTTGTTGAAGAGAAAAGTGACTTCGGATGAATTCTATAAGTTCATCCATTTTACGCCCTCCTCCGCCCATAGAGAGCTCAACAATTTTATCTTTCATTCTACTCATAGTGCTCTTTTATCTTCTCCTATTTCTTAATTGCGAAAGTGAATAAAATATTGACTTAATTTTATTACATAGAATCTACTAATTTTGTTACCTAAAGGTTAATAGTTTGAATTTACATCATGTTTATAAGCAATTGTGCTTTTCTTGAAGAAGATACACTAAGTTACTCACTGGAATGAGATTTTTTATTAAAAAACAAAGATGAATTGGTTAATACTTTAAAATTCAATAAAAGATATCAGTTATTTGAGAAATAAAACTACTCTAGTGTGTTTGAGGAATAAAAATGAAATTTACACAAACTGGAACATTCAAGAAAAATACTTTAGATAAGCTTGTAACTCTTAAACCAATGGAAGAAATTCCGAATATCTTTTTGGACAAGTTTGATTATATTGTTGGATTTGTAGCTAAAGAAAAATCGGAAATAATTACTGATTATGTTAATAATCTTACAAAGAAATATCAGGGATTGGTAGAAGAAGATTTTTCGAAAAATTCTTCTGAAGAAATTAAAAAAATCTTTGCAGAATTCAAGAATTTAAATCAATATCCCGATTTGAATAAAGCGTCTATAAATTATTTTATTCATTTACTGCAGTTAAAAGATCAAAGTGCTTGGGAAACGACTGAAGTAGAAATTTCAATGAGAGCACTCATTCAAGCATGGGTTTTTCCATCTTATTATTTTTTACAAGCTTTGACAGAAACTATTGATAGAAACGAAGCAGTGAAATTGTTCAAACGATATATAACTCATTATTATATTGATCATCCTTCACCAGATAGAGATAAGTTTAACCTTGATAAAATGTTAGAGAATCGTTTATCAGGAGATACAACTTCATCTGAATGGGTTATTGTACATTCTATGTTGGAAGACGGAAAATACGCTTTCAAAAATGAGAATTGTCCAACTTGTTCAGATACTACGGTAGATCTTCCAGATATCGAGTTAAAATATCTTGTTTCTTGTTATGGTGATTTTGCAAAATTTAGAGCCATCTATAGTGATTATATAATTCTAACCATGGAGCATACTATTATCGAAGGAGATCCATATTGTTCTCGAGTATTACATGATACTCGAATTGATTATGATTTACGTCATCCACCGAAGGAGTTTTGGGATAATTTTAAACCCGGACAAGAAGAAGAAGCAATGAAATATTACAAAAAATAATTTGAGTTTAGTTCTTCTTTTCATTTCTTTGTTTTAATACCATTTAACATTGGTATCTTTTGTAATTGATAGATAAGAAAAATGATATATAGTAACACTTAGTAATCTTGTTTGTAGATTAAACAAAGTGAAAAATAGGTAATTTTATGTCTATTGATGAATTGGAACTTGAAAGCGATCGAGTATATGTTAGTCTCTTACACTTTGACTCATATTTAGGTCCTCGTTTTCTTTTTATTTACCCTCCTACTCCATCTACTGATCGTCAGTTTGCTCCTCTTTCAAAACTAAAGGATATAATGGACTTTCATTTTATAGATAAAGACGATGTCTCAGCTGTTTTTACTAACACAAGCCCAAACTTAGGTTCCGCTAATCTCAAATTTCAGATTGTAAAAGATAGCTCTCGAGGTGGTTTTGAAGAGTTTATGCTTTCTATCGCAGTTACGAGCCCTTCTATTCAATCAGTTATTCATCTTTCTTCTCTTTTAGCTTTTCTAACAAAGCAAGAAGCATTTATTTCAACCAAAGAACTCATTAAAGCCTCTTCAGAACGTCAACCCGATTCAGATTCTTATGACCGTACTCAATCACAGATGCATTATATTTTCACTCGTTCTCAGAAAATACTTTTTTCATTAGGACCTACCAGTACCGAAGTAAGTGGAAAGGATGTAACTTCACATATCTTAAGTCTAAGTGGAGAAGCAATCGGTAGAAATATCGCACAAGAATTAAAGACTGTAAACCCTGGGAAAAATGATCCAATAGATCTTTTTTATGAATGGATTGAATTACCTATCTTAAATCAATGGGGCACTTTTAGGACCCTTCACTTTGACCCAGATGTACCCTATATTATTATTACTACGGAAAACACTATTTGGTCAAAATCTATGGGTATCACAGGATTATGTGTTGATTATCCTATAGCTGGTCTTATCAAAGGCTCCCTTTCAGAAATATTTGGCTTATCGTTTAATGTTTCGGAAATGAGATGTATTTCAGAAGGAGCAGAAGTGGATGCTTGTTATTTCCAAGTAACATCTGATGTTGAAGAAGTTGAAATTGAAGAAATTTCTGAAGATATTCCAATGTCTTTTGAGACAGTTATAGAGACAATGGACAAAGGCTACAATGATGTATGTGAATCCATGGGTTCAGATTATTTTCATATGTTAGAAGACACCATTAAACTTAATCAATTTCTCAGCCATTGGAGTCTTATCAGTAACTATGATATGATAGAAAACGGTTTCTCAATAAAATGTTCATTACTTGACATTAATGACTGGCTTTGTGAAGACTGCGCAAAAAGATTTAGTGATATTTTAAAGCCTGATAATTCAATTTCTGTGACTAAAGATTCTTTTGACTGTAAAATTATTATCGATTACGAATCAGAGGTACCTCAATGGAAATCAACGAGATAGGTACAAAAGTCGATTTAATGATTACTAACGCCAATCAGTGCGATAAATCAAAATGTACAGGGTGGAGACTTATTCGAATGAAAAAAGGTAGACTTGTTAAATCACCATATCAAACTCCAAGAAAGTCAATACTTCTTTCACCTTTTACTGAATATTCCTTATCTCCTTCAGACAAAGACATGATATTAAAGAATGGACTAGTTGTGGCTGATGTATCTTGGAATGAGCTAGAACGGGATAAAAAAAAACTCATGAATTTTTTCAAGAGAGGAATACCAAGAGCTTTACCTTATTTAGTTGCTGCAAATCCTGTAAACTACGGTAAACCTACAAAATTAAGCACAGCTGAAGCTGCAATTGCAGCCCTTTACATAACCGGTTTCAAAGAACAAGCTCATGAAATAGCTAACGTTTTGAAATGGGGACCAAATTTTATAACCTTGAATCATGAAATGCTGGAAGCTTATTCAGACTGTAAGAATTCAACTGAGATAATTGAGGTTCAGGAAAAATACCTTCCACCTTTCTAACCGTAAAATTTTCTTTTCGATTTGAATAAAACATTAAATGAAAATAATTGAGAGGTGAGCTAGTACGCTTGCTTTTGTTCGAAAGATGTATTCATACCTTTCGTGTGGCATTTATCTAAGCTCTCTACCCGGACAAAGTCCTTCTTGAGATTGCTCCACGATGATTGGTCGTTTCATCGGTCCCAAAATACTCCTCAACATTTTATCTCGGCTCAAGTTACCTCTGCCTTCGATGTATCATTGTCATATGTATTTTGGACGTGTCGTTTCTTTTCCAAGAGCCACGCTCTCACGTGCTGGGCTTCCCCAGATCGCTTTTTAATCGGAGGCAAGACGTTCCTCGGGATTCCCGGAGCCACATCAAGCTCTCCTCTCAATTGAATATGGTTACTCCTCCCCAAAAAGCTTTCGTAACTTTACCATTTTTTTAAAATAGATTGATTATTTTCAGAAGCCCATTAAACCTGGGAACCAATATTTAGATCCTTCAGCATAACTTTCATCTTTTCTAGCCATTCCTGTATCTACAAGTGCATCGATTGTCCTCTGGATACGTTCTGGTGACCAGCTTGTTTTCATTAGAAGTTCTTCAATAGTTACGTGCCCTTTTCTAGAAGCAATACTAAGAACAACATCATGATCATCCGATAACTCGCTTGGTACGAATTCTATTATTTTAACTCCGCTTTCTAGTTCCTTTATTCCCGGGATTACTCCTTCCTTTTCAAGATGGGAAAGAGCTCTTACAGTATCTTTCGCTGAAATTATTTTACCGGGTCTAATTTTATTAATCCGAATAATAGCATCTGCAAGTGAAATAATTCCACCTGTCTCCTCCTTTAAAGCTTGCCCCATCTGAAGTAACTCAAGCCCAATCTGATGATAAAATCCTTTTCCAGTTAGTCTATCTTTGAAAGAAGGACTATCTTTCCATTCATAAACGCCTACTTCTTCAGGAAAACCTAAGTTTTCTCTTAATTCCCCTAATTTTTCATAGTATTCTTTTTCATTTTTTATCTGCTTTCCAAACGTCTTTTCAAATTTTTTCAATTGATCCCTTAGAAGCTCCATATTTTCAATCATTCCCTCAAGTTCGGTAATCATTAGTTCTCCTTCTTTTCTTTGGAAAGCTGATTTTTTTCTTAAACGACGTTCTATTTCACGAAGACCCATGTTATTCACTCTTGTTTTAATTATCAGATTATGTTATTCTAGTATGTAGCAAACAATCTTAAAAATTTGCCTAAATCTTGATACTTAATTCTTGGTGAATACTATTTATTTATCTTCGCTGAGGCAACAATTGCTTGTCCACTTGCTATCCCACCATCTCCCGGAGGAATATTGTTATGCTCTAAGAAATTCATTCCTTCTTTTTCAACGTGACACTTGATGGTTTTTGTAATAATAGAATTGTACGCTACTCCTCCGGTTAGACCTATATACTTTAGTTCTTCATTCTGAGCTATTTCAACTGCTTTTTTAGCATAGGCTAACGCTAATGATTGCTGAATGATCTGAGCCAGATGTGTTTGCTTTTTAGGTGTCAGGTTATTTCTTTCATCCCAGAGCTTACAATATATGGGCTTTGGGTCCAAAATAGATGTTTTTGATAGATCATTCCATTCTAAGGCAATCAGTTGGTTCTTTACAGATTCTTCACTTCTATGAGCAATAGATTCAAGACGAATGGCTGGTTCACCTTCATAAGTTCTTTCTGAAGTGATTCTTAAGAGAAAACTACTAATATCGAGAACTCTGCCAAGACTAGTGCTTTTGGCAGTTTTATTCAGGAATGAATTATCATATGCTTGTCTTAGGATAAGCTCTTTCTCCATTTTCTCATGAGGAAAAATTGAATTATCAAGAGTATCGAAGTAATCTGATAGTTCTTCTTGATCAACAATCTCATTGAACGCAGCTGCAACTAATCTCGCAGGATATCGAGTTGCTTGATCCCCTCCAATTAAAGGTAAACGAGGGAGATGTCCTCTTCTTTTGAAACCATCATATCCTCCAACAAGAATCTCTCCACCCCAGAAATCACCATCTTCTCCGTATCCAAGTCCATCAAGTGTTAGGAAAACACCTCTTTCTTCAAGAGAAAGGCGATTATCAAGCATTAAACTTGCCATATGGGCATGATGATGCTGGACTGAAATTAAGCTAGTTGATTGTTCCTCAGCCATTTCCTGAACTCTTCTAGTTGTTAAGAAATTTGGATGAAGGTCGTGACCTATAGCATCATAAGCTGTGATACCTAGTAATTGTTCAAAATGCTTTCTAGTTTCATCCCAGAAACCTAAACTTTCAAGGTTGTAGATATTTCCAATGTGCTGTGACTGAAAGATTTTGTTGTCTTTCAGCATTGCTAATGTTGCATGCATTTCTGCTCCCGTACCAAGAACCTCCAATTCTTTATTCATTCCTTCATGAGTAAAAATTGGCTCAGGAGTGTAACCTCTTGATCTACGAATGAAACGAGGAGAAGAGGGGTTAAAATCATGGGACCTAATTACTGTATCGTCCGCTCTTTGGAAAATTCTTCTGTCATGAAGAACAAAATAATCCACAAAATCCTTAAGATGACTTATGATTGCATCATTTTCAATAAACATTGGAAAGTTTGAGGGATTAGCACTTGTCATGATTATTGCTGGTTCATTAATATGATCTAAAATCTGGTAATGAAGACCTGAGTATGGTAACATTACTCCGACATTATGAAGCCCAGGGGCAACCCATTTTGAAAGTGGAAAAGACTCTTTCTTTCTTAACAAAACGATGGGTCTTCTAAAAGAGTTTAGCAGTTCTTCTTCTTTCTCTGTTATTTGAGCAAAGGTTCTTATTTTTTCTAATGACCTTGACATAACTGCAAACGGCTTGTATTTCCTTCCCCTTTTTCCCTCTCTTAAGCGTAAGATTGCCTTACTTTCCATTACTGAAGCAGCTATATGTGTTCCTCCAATCCCTTTAATGGCTATTATTGATCCTTCTTTGATGAGATTACTCACTACTTCTGGTAAGTTATCAGAAGTTTCAACTATTTTTCCCTTTTTATTATATAGTTGGTAATGAGGACCACAGAGGTTACAACAAGTAGCTTGGGCATGAAACCTTCTATTAGATGGTTTTTGATATTCTTCCAAACATTCGGGACAGAAAGGAAAATCTATCATGGTGGTTGTGTGTCGGTCATAAGGTAGACGTTCTATTACTGTATATCTTGGTCCACAGTCAACGCATGAAGTAAAGGGGTAATTGCCTCTTCTTGGGTGGTTAGAAAACATTTCTTCAACACAAAGATCACACATTGCTATATCTGGAGGAATGTAGGATGCTTTGTTGCTTCTTGTTTCTGATGATTTGATGATTGAAAAATTAGAGAATATTTCTTTTGAATTAAACCACTCTATCTTCAATTCTTCAATTCTTGCAAGTAAAGGAGGTTTATCTCTGAGATTATGAATAAATAACTCAATATTCTCTTTGGAACCTTGAAGAACAATCTCCACTCCTGCATCTCCCATGTTTCGAACAGTTCCGTTTAACCCTCTTTTAATTGCGTAATTGAACACAAGAGGTCTAAATCCTACTCCTTGAACTATACCCAAGCACTGAACTTTACATGAAAAAATGTTAGAAGACATCTAAACTTCACTATTTACGTCTATCGACGTTAATTTAAAACATGCTTTTGATAACAATTTTAGGAAGTTAAAAAGTGACTAACCCATCAGTTCCCTTTAGAAATCGACAATTAGTTGAGAAACTAATTGAAAAGATTGAAACAATGGTTCCAGAGAATGGAGTGACTATATGCCATGTTTGCGGAACTCATGAGAATGCAATTGCACGCTGGGGAATTCGGTCATTATTACCGAAAAATCTTGAAGTGATTGCCGGTCCTGGTTGTCCTGTCTGTATTTGTCCAGCAGTTGATGTTCATGAGGCTATCTGGTTAGCTAAAGAGGAAGGAGTTATTTTATGCACTTTTGGCGATATGATGCGTGTTCCTGTAGAGGACACTTCACTTAATCGTGCTAAAGCAGAAGGAGCAGACATTAGAGTAGTCTATGGAGCTGCTGATGCTGTTAAAATAGCTCGAGAGAACCCTGATAGAGAGATAGTTTTTCTTTCAATCGGCTTTGAAACTACGGTACCAATGACTGCAGTAACATTACTTCAAAACCCTCCAGAAAATTATTCAGTATTATCTGTGAATCGTCTTGTTCCTCCAGCTCTTGAAGCACTTGCATCACAAGAGGATTTACAGCTTGATGGATTTATTATGCCTGGGCATGTATCAGTCATCATTGGAATGGAGCCATATCATGAATTTGCTAAGAAGTATAACATAGCAAATTCTGTTGGAGGTTTTGAACCAATAGACATACTGCTAAGTATCATAAACATTCTTGAGCAAACGAAGCTAGAAACAAAGTATGCTCACAATGCGTATCCAAGAGTTGTTCCTGAAGAAGGAAATAAGAAGGCAAGAGACATTCTAAATGAAGTTTATGAAGTGATTGATGCTTCATGGAGAGGTCTTGGCGTAATTCCCAATTCTGGGCTGGAGCTTTCATCAAGGTTTGACAAATACAATGCTCGTAAAAAATTTAACATTCCTAAATTTGAAATAAAGGACATCCCTCCTGGCTGTTTGTGCCATTTAGTAATAATGGGTAAGAAAAAACCAACTGATTGTCCTCTATTTTTGAAAAAATGCTTCCCTGAAAATCCTGTTGGACCATGCATGGTCTCTGAAGAAGGTACCTGTATGATTTATGCAAAATATGGTGGTTTATCAATAGATTCGCTCAATGTGGATTAACCAATTAAGAAAGTGATTATAATGTGTTTAAGTATTCATTGCAAAGACGTTGACGTTTTAGCAGAAGACAGAGTTGTAAGAAACGCAGGTAATGTTAAATTAGAAATATCAACTTTTCTTTTAGCAGAAACTGTGAAAGTAGGTGATTATCTAGTTGTTCATGCAGGCTCCGCAATCTCTACATTAGATGAAGAAGCGGCTCTTGAAACTCTAGAGCTAATCAACGATTTTTTAGATTCAAAAGAAGCAAATTAAACTATAGGTAATGATCATGTCTACTTATCTTCACCCAGAACCCATTAAAGTAATAGGACTAGGTAGTCCTATTTTAACCGATGATGGAGTAGGATTGAAAGTTATTGAAGATCTAGCATTGGAATTTCCCAATATTCTTTTTGAACCTCAAACTATAGGAGGACTGGATTTGCTTGAAGCAATGCTTGATTATCATACACTAATAATAGTTGATGTAATCCAAACAAAAAGTGGTTCAGTTGGAGAAATTTATAGAATTGCTCCAGAAGCTTTTAAGGGGTTTGCTCATTTCAATAACCCTCATCAAATGAATTTTGCCTCGATACTTGAATCAGGAAAACGTTTATTTGAAGAGAGAATGCCAAACGATCTCGAAGTTATTGCAATAGAAGTAAAGGATGTAACTACATTTTCAGAAACTTTTACTCCTGAAATACAAAAAATTTATCCAGAATTTGTAGAAACGGTAAGATCTGTGCTAAACGAAAAAATAGACATTCTCAAGGAAAAATATCCTTCTTTAAAAGAATGACCTTAAGAAAAAGGTGATTTTAGCCCTTTTAACCATCGTTCAAAGGTTTCTTCTTATTTTTAGTCAACATTCAGTAACGTTTATTGACTAAACAGTTTATTATTATTATGTGTCTCAAAGTAACCTCTATCCAATGGCTCAAGAATTTGCTCAACGAGCAGTACAACTAGACTCAGCTAGTAATTATGAAGAAGCCATGAACAATTATTTACGCGCAGCAGAAACGTTACTTGAACTGGTAAAATTTACAAGAAATAACAGACTAAAAACAACCTACGAAAGTCGTGCACAATCATACATTGATAGGGCAAAAGAACTTAAGCAAATTCTAAAACGTCCACAAAAAGCAAGTGGCTCCCGAGGGGGCGGTGGAGATGATGATGATGAATTAAGTGATGCTATATCTGGTGCCATCGTTACAGAAAAACCAGATTTAAGTTTAGACGATGTTGCTGGCTTAGTGGATGCAAAAAGAGCACTCAGAGAAGCAATTGTACTCCCATTAATGCGTCCTGATTTCTTTACAGGGTCACGACGACCATGGAAAGGAATATTACTTCATGGTCCTCCTGGTTGCGGAAAAACTATGATTGCGAAAGCAACCGCTGCTTCAGTAGAGGCCACATTCTTCAATATTTCAGCAGCTCAAATTATGAGTAAATGGCTTGGTGAATCCGAAAAACTTGTCCTTGAGTTATTTGAAATGGCTAAGAAAAAGCAACCTTCGATTATTTTTATAGATGAAGTTGACTCTTTAACGCAAGCAAGAGGTGGGGGTGAACATGATGCAATGAGGAGAGTAAAAACTCAGCTACTTACAACAATGGATGGAATGACATCTAGCAATGAAGATAGAGTAGTTGTAATTGGAGCAACTAATTTACCTTGGGAAATAGATGATGCTTTTCTACGAAGATTTGAGAGGAGGATTTATGTTGGTTTACCCGATTATGAAGCCAGAAATAAAGTTTTTGAGATTAATTCTTCAGGGGTAGCAATCGATGATGAAGTAAATTACGAGCTTTTAGCAGATTTAACCGATGGATATTCCGGTTCAGATATAGCTAACATCTGTAGGGAGGCATTAATGATCCCTATCCGTGATCTTGACTCCGCGGGAAACATTCTTGATGAATCAGTTACAGTTCGAGAAGTAACGCAGAAAGACTATGTCTATGCTCTTAACAGAGTCAAACCAACAGTAGCTGAATCACGCCTTGTCAGATATTCAGATTGGGATAATGAGTTCTCAGCAGGATAAGATTACAATGTCCGAAAGAGAAAGACCAAAACGAAAAAGCCTCTATGATGAAATGGATCTCCCACCAGAAAAACCACAGGAAGAACCAAAAGATGAGGAGAAAAAGACAGAACAAGAAACTCCTTCAGAGCAAACTTCTAGTTCTGAAGTAACCACTACTCAACCAGCTGTTTCAGTAGAATCTACACTATCAAAACAAAAAGAAAAATTCGAATCTTCTCTTCCTCGCTGGGTTAATGCTCCTTGGATGTTTATAATTCCAACAAAAGAAGATCAACTTCAATCTTGGCTTGAATCGTGGAGAGCAGTAATAGTTGATTATTCACGAATCTTTGTACTTCATGTGCTAAATATTGATGATGTAAGACAAGAGTTTCCATTTAGAAATAAGTCAGTCAACAAAGAACTTTCAGCTGATACTCTGAGAGAGCTTTGTGATTTTATGATTGAAGAAGGAATAGCTGAGTGGCTTGATTATTCAAGAGTGCGGCTAAGGGTATACTGGAGAAGTCATGCTGAGTGGGCTGACCGAATCTATGGTTTTATGATGGATACGGGAAGAGTAGTAGATCTACATACACTTTATGATCTTTCTACTTATGAACAAGAATGGTCAACCTTACCCACAGTGGATATAACAAAAGCAGTAGAGGAACTGATTACTCAAGGAAAAGTAAGATGGGCAAACAGAGATCAAACAGCTGTGAGATTTATTATAACCTAAAATATGACTAATT
The DNA here is from genome assembly GCA_030638685.1 of Candidatus Heimdallarchaeota archaeon. Lineage (GTDB taxonomy): Archaea > Asgardarchaeota > Heimdallarchaeia > Heimdallarchaeales > DAOWED01 > DAOWED01. Next base: position 26,521 of record DAOWED010000089.1, read on the forward strand.
TCCTTTTCCGACATAAATTTTTAAGGATAGTTCCTAAGGATATATTACGTGATTGGAATGGAAGAAAGTAGTAATGACAAGGAATTTTATAAAGAGATTAATCATATAACCTTTGAACAACGCTCTGTTTTACGTTTTTTGGTTATTGGCTGGATTATTATTGGTTTTTTTGGTTTATTAGCTATAGGAAATCCGGCATTCTTACTAGTTTATCTTGTTATAGCTTTAACTGATAGAATTTATTACTTGATAACTAAAAAAGAACTTAGTTTCCTTGCTAAATTTGGTAGATTTCTTTCTAAATTATGTTTTGGAGCAACTCACGAACATGAAGGTAATATAAGAGTATGGTGGACTTTTCTTCTAGGGTTTGTTCTCTTTGATTTTTTCATTGTTATCTTAGTTTATACTTCTTGGCTTGTTATTCCGATAATATTGCTTATTGCACACAAAGAAAATGTGCTCAAAGGGCTTTACACTCTTGTTTTTCTCCCAAGAAACTCTAAAATTATTAACCCACATTGGGAAGAGAGAAAAAGAAAACAAGCGCTTAAAGATGATGAATTGCTAGTTGATTGGCAAGAAACTTACATGTATCAACTTGGTCCTGATAAAGCAAGCAGAGTAGTAGCTGTTTCATCATTTATCATTGCTTGAGGAATAGTTTATTCATTTATTTCTTTTATCCCTAACTTACTTCTCTCATTGTTTAGAAAATATAGACTTTCACGGATAATGAGTGAAAAAATGACTCCTAAAGTTGCTCGCTTCTTCCAATCAGATTTCTTCAGAATGTTAGGGGGTATCCCTTTCCTTAATTTTTCAGGGGACTGGTACATCGAGAAAAACTCTCGAGTTATGAATTATACTGGAGTTAATGGTTTCGTTAACGCTTTTAGTGGGAAATGGTCAGATCTAATTATATACCCATTAGCAGTATCTTCAATCACTCTACAGTTATTTGCTAGAAATAGAGATTTTACACAAGAAAGTGAAGCATTTGATTTTATAATAAGCACTTCTATCATTTTGGCTATCGTCTCAGCACTAGTTTTTCATCTTGTTTTTCCAGTCCTTTGGACATTGGATGATGCCGCAATAATGAATGTCAGTTTTTCAAAAGGTTATTATGGTTCCCGGGAAAGAACCAATGAAATTTCTCAAGTAACAGATATTGGAAAGAGAATACGTCAGTTAATCTCCCTTCTCTTAGGAGCAAGCACTATAATTAATCTAAGTCTCTTTTTTGACACGATAGAGAAAAGTGAAACTAATTTTGACTTTCTTGGTATTAGTGTGGACAAGATTTATTACAGATATTATTATCTTTTAGGCGCGGTTATATTCATGTGGGTCTTTGTAATCCCCGGTATAATGCTTTCAGCATATATTTATCTGACAGAGGACCATACCACTAACGTTAATGAATTAAGATATAGTAGCAGTAAATCTCCATGGATAGCGGTAGGTACATTAGAGACTGATTATCATTTTAATGAAGTTCTTCCTCCTCCTATAAAATTGCAGAAAAAGATAGATTTAGAGGCTTCTACTGAAAGTATTGAGCCATCAGATACCTTAATCCAGAATGAAGAAGATAATAATTTGGATGAAGATACGTTAAAGGGAAAAGATTAAATTTTGTCTTCTTATTCTCTTATTGATACTCAATGCCATCAATGATAAGGGTTGCAGCTTCAACAGCAAAGGGTAATATAACAGCTGATTTTCATTATAAGTTCGA
>DAOWED010000101.1 GCA_030638685.1 Candidatus Heimdallarchaeota archaeon
AATAATCATTGCTTATATTAAAATATTTTTGTAAAGCATTTTTCTATTATTAGTTCTGAGGCGTGAGATCACTCAAATGTTTGAAACGAGACTATGGGTGGATCATTGTAAAAGGGTCGAAAACAACTAAGCTTAACGCAACGCCTTTTTTATCCTCAGGTGCTCGTAAAGAAGAAATAGCTATCTGATTTTCATGGTTTTTTATAGGATTTTTTCCGTCCAAAATGTCATCTATTTTCTCACTGCATCTTTTCATGCATTCTTCTGGAGAGAATTTTCCCATACCTTCCACGGCGTAAACACCTTTTATGTCCTTTTCCTCATCGATCCAATACCAAGCTAAACCTATAGCTGCTGAGCCAAACTCATTTTCATCAAGTTTGATCTTTGCTTGAACAACATACAAGATTGTTGAACGTGGTATTTGAAGAAATTCTAAACCTGGTTTTGTGAAGATTTTGCTTTGTTCATAAAAAGGGCTTTTCTTAATATTTTTAGCTTGTTCCTCAGAAAAAGGTACCCATGTTAACCCTTGTTGTTTGATTGGCTCTATGTAGTGAGCTGGAGGCACGCTTGAAACAGGAACCAAGTTTTGATTTGCTACACCTGCATCATATAGTGCTTTATGGTAAGCAATAATTGAATAATTGGCTACTCCCTTTCCGTTTGATATCCAAAATCTTGATGGCTTCATTTATTTTCCTACCTATTATGCTATTTTTCTTTAACTCTATATGACTTTCTCTGTTGAACATAAACTTAGTCAAAAAGGAAATCTTTTGATAATCTATCTTTAGAGCTTACTTTTCATTAAGAATTATTCGTTTTTCTTCAAGGAAAACAAAAGCATAAATATAGTTACTTACTATATGTGATAAGAACAATACGCAACTGTTTTCAGAAGGCTTAGCTGATACTTATACTGAAAATGGATTAACTACAAAGGGAATTAAATGCCGTTCATGAAACTTATTCATACTATTGCTAGATTTTTTGGAATTAAAACATTAAAATCTGAAATTATCATACTTGATAAAAACAAAAACAAGCTAAGCTCAATTGAGAAAAAGAGGAAGGAACAGATCGCTCAAGCCGAAGAATCATTACCTAATGAAAGTGAAAAAATAGAAAACAAGTTTATTAAAATTAAAAATTCGGTAGAATCAATTAACATTTTCCCACTTTTTGAAAAAGCAGCAAATGATTTGGGCATAAAAAAACTTCATGCTGAAGTTTCCTCAATCCATCAGCTACTGAGTGAACAACTTAAACAAGATGTAGAAGAAGCAACTCTTCGAAAGAATAACTGGAATTATTATTGTAAACTTAAGAGTACTAATGTTATCTATGAGAGATCTTTCTCAAAAATAAAGGAAATAGTGGCTTCTTCAAAGAATCCAACAGAAGTAAAAGGCAAAATATCGGAAACCAATGAGCTTATTTCCAAGGTAAAAGAAATAGATTATTCAATAATTACGGATTTAAGCGAGTGGGACACGTATTTTAAAGGTGAAATTGTCCAATTAAAGGAACAGACTGTAAACTTAGACAGTGAACTAGCTAATTACCCACAATTAATCAGCCAAACAGCTGATATTCTAGCTTTTGAAAAAGTGCAAGAAATCATTATTAACAACTACGAAAGCTGGAAAACTGAATTAATTCCCTTGGAAGGTTCGATTAAGAAAATAACTTTTGTATCAAGAGATGAACTTCCTAAATGGTTTGAAGAGTTTAAAACATTAAAAGAAACTATCCCTGAAGAATTACCTTTATCACAGGAAAAACATGTTCAAGAAAGCGAAAATTACGAGTTAACTGAAATAATTGATGATATAACGCAGGTAAATGATTTGCTACTTGAGCTTCAAAATTATTACGAAGAACTAGCTGAATCAATCCGGAGAGAAGAACTGATAATTGAAGAAAAAGGGTATTTAAGGCTTGAAATTCAACAGCTTAGGCGTTGGAAAGCAGCCTTAGATGAAATAGAGACAAGAATTGATAGCTTAGACTTTTCAACAAGAGCCCATCTTAATGTTTTAACACCAAAAATGACTTCCGTTTATCCTTTAGTTGAGGAATATCAGCTTAAGAAATATGAAGAAGATTGGTTAATAGAAGCCCTTGACGAAGAAATTAAGATTTCAAAGCAAATGGTTCTTGAGATTAAACCATTGAACAATCTCTTAAACAATAGACTTGAAAATATAGTTATTGTCTTTTCTCGAGAGGAAGAACTTGAAGAACATAGAAACAAGTTTAACAAGCATTTATCTTCATTGAAAGAACTGGAAGGTAATTTAGAAACAATTAGTGAAGAAATAAATTCATTAGAAACTTCCATTGAAGAATGTTCTAGAGAAAAAGTGAATGAAATTATTGATCCTGTTAAAGAAAAGCTTCATCAACACTTAGCACTGATAACCTATATCAAAGACGATTTGTCTAGAGAAGAATGGCTAAAAGAAGGTCTTGGAGAGACTTACAGTGAAGTAACTCGCCTTCACACGACAGCTAGTGATACTATCAAAAAGCTGGGTGTCGCACTAAAAGAAAAAATGACTGAATTATTAAGTCTCGCAGAAAGATTTAGAGTCTACAATGCGATTTATGATCTTCAAAAAACATGGGGACATTCATTATCAATTGAAGAAATAGCTAGTAATGCTGGAAATGATGTAGAAAAAACCAGTTTAATAATCATAGATGCGATCGAGACGGACAAACTTGAAGGTGTTATTGATAAAAAAGAGAAAACAATGAAAGATCATGATACTCTGGTGTTAACATCTCTTACTAAACTCCAAGAACTGATTGAACCATCAATACCTAAGCTAGAGCTTAGACCATTTGACATTGTAAGATTTAGTCGTTTGAGGAAAACATTCTCAAGTGGAAATGAATTAGACTATGATAATGCTGTTAGTATTCTCTCATTCAATAGCGAAGATGAACTAGTAGAATGGTTATGGACATTGGATCTTCCCGGATTGACAATAGACTACAATGCAAAAAAGCTAATTGTTATTCAAAAAACTAAGTTTATGGACAGATTAGATCTATTAACTGACAGATATGAAGGACAAGAGAGTTCTTAAGACTGCCAAATTTCTAAAATAAATTCTAAGATATTATTAGAATAATTCCTGTAACTGTTAAAATTGTTGCAATAATTAACCAGAAAGAGACTTTTTCTTTTAAAAATAAGGCAGAGAGAGGGGTACTAACCATTGGTGCAGAAGCAGTGATTGCTGAGGTTGTGGTAGCACCTATTTCTTGAACGGCTATAAGATATAACGAATTACCTATTAAAGTACCAATAATTGCACCAAGAATAATTATTCCAATGGATCTTCTCTGAAAACTAGTCAAAGGCTTTTTCTCTTGAACTCTAAAAATGGAATATAATACTCCAGCCCCAAAAAACATTCGAATGGCATTTGCTTCAATTACTCCGTGATCCTCAAGACCAATCTGAAGGATAACTGTGCCTAAAGCCCAGCAAACAGCTGCTCCCATAGCGAAGAAAATGTAGATTTTGTTAGTTTTCTTTTGAGGAAGTTCTTGGGGTTCATCGGAGTATCCATTAGCGTCGTTACTTCTGCTTGAAGATGATTTAGAAATTAGAAAAACACCTAAAAGAACTATTACTATGCCTATTGATTTAACCCAGGTGAACGCTTCATTAACCATAAGGATTGAGAAAAGGTATGTTAAAAGGGGATACGAAAGAGCAATAGGAAAAGCTATTGAAACGCCAATGTGGTGTTGGCTAATTAGATAGAGAGTATCTCCAATTACAAACCCAATTAAAAGAGCTAAGCAAAGGATCAAAAAATTAGTTAAAGGGATAATTGTGAATAATTTAACTCCTTGAATAATGAATCCCGCAATAAAGAAACCAATAGCTCCTACTGATATTTTAATTGTATTAATTGCAATTGGGCTAATGTTTTGTCCTTGGCTTTTGAAAAAAATATTAGATAATCCTCCGGCAAACATAGCTCCTAGGGCAGCTAACTCACCCATTCCAATAATTTCAGAAATACTCAAAATACCACTAATCTTCTTGTTAAAATGCTTAACTAAAAATATGATCATGACGGAAGTTGACTAAAGTTAGTGGTATTTTCTAATTAACTCAATCCCGTCTTTGCTATAAATATCTGATAGATGATCTAAACTAACTTTTTTGTAATCCTTATCATCTGAGGCTTTGTTAATTTGATCGTAAACATTCTTTAGTGGATAAAGCAAGATTTCCACCATTGGCTCATAACTACCTACCATTCTTCTACAATAAGCTCGTACTCTGCTAAATGAAATTCTATCATAAATTAGCAGAATTAAGTCAATTAATGGATTATCAATGCTTTCTATTTCATTAAAGAAGGTTTCACTATCCCAGTCTAATTTCTCATTTGCCAAAGCTAATGTGTAATTATACAAGTATTCAATAATTGAACTATATTTGAATTCTGGTGCTATTATTTGGATGTATCCTTTCCAAAGGAGGTATTTTAACATATCACTTATTTCTTCTGTATCAAGTTTGGAAGCGTATTTTTCTGTAATAATATAAGAAACTGGCATAATTCCATCAATATTCTTTATTATAGAAAGAACTTTTTCACCAAACATTGATTTTAGCCCCTCATAATGCATAGATTCTTTAAAGAAGAGATAGGTACCTGTTGTTGTAAGCTTAGGTATATCTTCAAGTGAAAGGTGAATGAGAAAATCAATAAGCTTTTGAGCTCTTAAAAGAGCAAGCATTTCAATTATATCTTCTTTTGACTCTTTTACTTTTTCAAATAACATAGACACTGTATTGCTTCCATTAATATAACTAAGAATTTCCCAAGCTTCATCAGGGATAGCTAAATTTGGAAGATTATCATTCCTAAAAGATCTTTCTACAAAAAAAGGAACATAGTAGTCTTTGATGAGCTCTTCTGCGAAAGTTTCGATAATATAATCAGTAAATTGGGAGAACTCGTTGTGATCAATTAAATCTGCAATTAAATATTCGTTAAAACGTACTTCGAAGGTTTTTAGCATCAGTTTTATTTTTTTCTGTAAAGTTTCACTGATGTAATTTGTCATATAGATAACTGAACAAATAGTTCCTTCCTCAAAACCTATTTTGATGCTTCCTTGATCAATTACCTTAACCTCTCCTTCGGTAAACTCTTGAAGGTAAATAGTTACAGCCGATACGACACCAGTAAGCATTGCGGAATGATACTCTCGCCCCTTGACACGAAAATCAAGCTCTAGAACTGGAATCGATTCTTTGATGAAAGCAAGATAACTTAAGGAAATATCATCAATTTTGTGTTCCATTTTAGCATTCCCATGTATTTAAAAAGTGTTATATTTAATGTAATACTCACTTAGTTTATAACTTTTCCCCGAAAAACAATTCTAGAAAAAAGTAAAATGAATTGAGTAAAAT
>DAOWED010000060.1 GCA_030638685.1 Candidatus Heimdallarchaeota archaeon
GTTTATTAAGTTAATTTTCTTACTCTCTGTTAATCTTCCAATAGAACTAAATGAAGAATAAGTCCAAGAACTGTTAAGCCCGTGAATAGCCACTGTCTATGCATCCAGCGAATTGCCTTTCTTGATTCTCTATTTTCCCAAAAAGGTTTCTGACGACGCCACATAAGAAATCCTGAAAGTGAAAGGATAAACATTGCTCCACCGGCTAATACTCCGGATAAGACCATTCCTTCATCTTTATCAAGCAATGGAATACCATGAATGATTGCTAAAACTGATGCAATAAGAGAAGCATAGATGTGAACGAGAAAAACTGGTTGTCGGAACCTGTGATAGTTTACTTTAATGAAAGATTTTACCTCTGGGTATCTTTCTTTTGAAAGATAACGATTAGAATAGACATAAGTTCTTCTGAAAAGAATATAGAAGGAACCAATAGCTAAGAAAATAAGAGAAAGATCTCCAAGTTCTTTGAGTTGATCCTCTCCTCCAAAAAAGGAACTATCATCATCGTCATCATCGTCATCATCATCAGCCAGAACTTGACTAAAAATACCAAGCGAAATTAGTAGAGTAATAAGTGTGATAATACCTATCTTCCGATACTTCAACATATTTTTCCCTATTTACCAATTACATTAATTAGTTAATATACTTACCTAATCAAGAATGATCGAAAATATCAAGTAAAGATTGAAGTTCGATATCGGGGAACATACAAGGATCATCAGTTTTAGCAAGGTCTTCTTTGGAAGCAATTCCACCATAAACAAGAACTGAAGTCATTTTTGATCTATTAGCTCCTAAAATATCCGTCTCTAATCTATCCCCAAAAAAAGCACTTTTTTCAGCTGAAATAGCTGTTTCTTCCATAGCTTGTTCATACATTAAGCTTTCAGGTTTACCCAAAATAATAGCTGGTTGTTTACCTACGCATGCAGAAAGTGCAGCAATCATGGAGCCAGCACCTGGTAAAACTCCACTTTCAATTGGAAAGGTTTGATCAACATTTGTAGCTATGTATTCCGCTCCTTGCCTAATAAAACGACAGCCAATAGCTAATCGGTCATAAGTAAGTTTTCGATCCATTCCAACAACTACTAAATCACAAGAGTGTTGGACTGTATTAATTGGTTCTAGCTTGCCTAATTCTTCATTTAATATGATGAATCCTTTCTTAGCCAGTTCATATCTTAGCCCTTGTTCTCCTATCACCCATATCTTTTTTGCTTGAGGTCTAGTTTTTGCAAGGTAAGTGGCCGTTGCTGAAGCAGAACTAATTATTTGATCGTTAGTTAAATTAATGCCTAGTTTTTCTAACTTCAACCTACGAGCATCTGTAGTAGTGGTTGAGTTATTAGTAATGATGACCACTTTGAAATTATTATTTAAGAAAGTAAGAGCTTCTTCTGCACCTGGTAAAAGCTCAGCTCCCCTGTAAATTACTCCATCTCCGTCAAAGGCAAAAAGTTCAATTCCTTCAAATTCTTTTCTAAGTCTACGGGACATTTTAAACCAACTCTTATTCTGTCTATTTTAATATCAAATATTCTTTTTTATTGGACAACTTTTTATTATTGAACGCACTTATTAGCTCGTGCCTTCCAAAATGATTGATTCTAATCTATCAGATCTAACTGCTGAAGATAAAGAGCTTATCTCTGCGGAAATTAAGGGCACCACTTTAAGAGTCTATCATTATTTGATGAAAATGGATGATCTTGGTCCTCGAGAGATTCAGAGGGAACTTGATCTTTCTTCCCCCTCAGTTGCAGTTTATCACCTAAACAAATTAGTAGATTGGGGCTTGATAACTAAGACTCCTCAAGGACGGTATAATGTCACAGTTCGTCTTAAAATAGGTATTCTTAAACAATTTATTGACTTCAAAGGCATCTTGATCCCTAGGTTTGCCAGTTACGCCGTCTTTTTCACCGTTCTTTTTATTGGTTACTTGATTTTTTTTGCAGGAAACATTGATGAATGGTTTAGTACAACCGCTAAAATCTTCGTGTGGATCGCTAGCATTCCAGCTTTAGTTGTTTTCTGGCTCGAAGCCTATTTTGTTTATCAGCAAAAGCCTGTCTGATTGCCTATTATTAACTCAGTTAACGATTTTCATTTTTGATTTATCTTTTTTACAAAAAAAGAAAGTTATTTAGTGTCTCTGAATTAAGTAATCAAAGTGACTACTATGAACCCTTCTACTCCAAATGAAATTCTTATCGAAGAACAAGCTGTTGAAAAAAAGGTTAGTTTTTATTTTACTTCATTAATAGTAGGTACAATTGTTATTTTTCTTGGTCTTTGGATAGTCAGTGCATTATTATTCTACCTTGGTAAATTAAGCGAATCAATAGGTGGTCCTAGTTTAGAACTCCCCCTAATTATCTGGTATATTTTGACTATTATAATGATGTTAACGCTCTTATTAATTATTAGTGGCCTTATTAATCATGTTAAACGCAGAGTCAGGTTTGATTTTGCCAATCAGAAAGTAGAGGAACTGGATACTGATAGTAGAGTAGTTCTCTCTATTCCCTTTAATGACCTTACTTTTATCAAAATCGAAGAACATAGAATTGAAACTTTTTCTCAGCGTTTTTCTAAAGGCAGTCGAGCTGGCTTTTTTGTAACATTGCATCTTTTTGATAAAGATAAACGAACAATTCAAGTTAGTAGCTTCAGCGCTAATGTTATTGATTTAGCTGATCGTCTTCGAGACTTTAATGTGATTGATAAATCCAAAAAGGAAATTGTTTACTTCTTTAGAGGTGGCGAAGAGGTTTCTTCTACCCGCACTAAAGGTCGTTCTTTTACTTTATTTAATAAAACTGCTAAATCCGGTAAAAGGAAACGTTAAGCATTTTTACTTAACCTTTTGTTTTCCCCCTCATTTTTTTTTCTCTCTCTTTCTTTCTTTTTTTCATTTTCTTCTCTTTTTTTCATTGTAATATTTTTTCTCCTCTCTCTTCTTTTTCCTTTCCTCTTCTTTTTCTCCCCTTCTACCCCTTTCTTTCCTTTTCCGTAATATCTTTTATATTTGACAATAACCTTTATATATAACGTAATATAATATGTAATATGTGAAGAGTAATACTTTTCACAGCGTCCATAAATACCTAATCGGTCGAAAAAGAGAATGAAAAGTTGAAAAGGCACTCAGAAAAACTGAAATCTCTTATTTTGCAAACATCGACCGATTAAGTATTATTGACAAAAAAAATAAAGAGGCAAAAAAAATGGCAAATATAACTTTAAGGAAACAACGCAGAGAAACTGAAGCAAGTATAATAATTCAAATGAAAGATGGAATGAAAACCCTATTACAAAAAGTAGGAAAAGCTGTCTTTGAAACAGAAATCAAAAATATACCTGAAAATAGAAGCAAACAAAGGTATGATGCTGAAGTTTCTACAATCCCCGTAATGAGACTCCAATAAAAGGAAAATAAATTAACGGACTGGCTAAAATGGCAAAAAGTGAATATGAATTAACGGACAGAAAAATAATTGTTCATGGATCAAGCAATGCAGTTTCACTACCCCCAACGGTAGCGGAACGGTATGGCTTTAAATACGAAACTCCTATAAGAATTGAGTTAAGAGATGGAATCTGTATAGTTACTCGTCAAGGAGAAGATCCACCGTTTCTGAATGGAACAACAGGGATTTTCTCAGGAATAAAAGAAGACGATTTCTATAAAGTTCAAGAAAAATCAATTATCAAAGTAGGAAATAGTCTAGGTTTTACCATAGGTGGAGTATCAGTAACTGAACAAGCAGGATTAATAGCTGGAACAAGAATAAAGATAGGGTTTAGCACCGGATTAATCATGATAACTAGAGAGGGATCATCACTCCCTTATTTTGCAGATGATTATGAACTACCTAAGGTCGATGAAAAAACATTGGAAGCATTGAAGCAATTAACTCATGAGCTACAAACAAGAGCAATAACCTGGATAGAACAAAGAGTGGTAGGATTCAATAGAAACTTACGACTTGGAGAAATGAGATCTAGAGTAATGATCAAGAAGAATGAAGTAGTAGTACTCAACCTTTCAAGAATGAAAATAACTACATTACCTAGAAGTATAAACGCAATAAGCTTTCCAGCACTAAAAGGGCTACATATGGAAGGGTGCAGGTTATCAAATGTAGAGTTTGAGTTACTTGCAGAAAATGTAAATCTTGAAAAAATAATTTTAGCAAGCAATAGACTAATAGAAGTAGATTTAGCACCAATTGCCAGTCTTACTAAGTTAACTGAATTGTCGTTGGCTAAGAATCAAATTGATTATCTAGATTTAGATCCAATAGCCAATTTAGTAGAACTTGAATCATTAGACCTAAGAGGAAATGAGTTGGAGGAAGTGGAACTAAACGCTTTTGCATACACAACTAAGCTAGAGCAACTTTATCTAAATAATAACTTCATAGAAGAAATAGATCTATCGCCCATGAAAGAATTAACAGAATTGAAAACAATATGGCTATATAGTAATAATCTAGAAGAAATAACTCTTGAGACACCAAAAAGCATAGAAGTACTATTTCTTAATAGAAATGAGCTAACTGAAATAGATCTAACAAGTTTAGCAAAGGCATCAAAGTTGACCTGGTTGGACTTAAGTAACAATAAAATTACAGAAATAGATCTTGAACCATTGAGAAATACACCGATCAAAAGATTATCATTATACGGAAACCCACTAAGAGAAATAGATCTAAGCCCATTGTTTGATAATAAAAAATTAGAACTCTACCTCCCAAGCAATCTATCTGAAGAAACTCTCAAACAAGTTGAAACGCTTACTGAGAATGGAAACATTGTCGGGTTGATAGAAAAGGAAGAAGAGAGTATAATTAAAAAATCAACCCATCATAGAAAGCGTTCTTCATCACCATATGATGAGTACAGTCGTTTAGAAAGAATTATTTCACGGCAGAAACGAGCAGAAAGGCGAAGACAGAAAGAAAGTGAAAGAAGTAGATCTGGAAGATCACGAAGCAGGACAGTGAGTCGTGATGGACGAAGAATAACTATTTCTAACAGTCTAGGAGATATAGGAAATATAGAGATTGATATTGATCAGGATGAGATTAACCGCTTAGCAACTGAAGCAAGAGAACTAGCATTAGAAAGTCTTGAAATGCATAGAGATGATATGGGAATGCATAGAGAAGAGGTGGAACGGGCAAAAGAAGAAGTACTAAGGATGCACGAAGAAATAGAGTTTGATGCTATGGAAGATTTTGATGAATTTGATGAACCGGTTGGATCAGTTAAAGCAGTAAGGCCAGTAAAACCAGTAAGGTCAGTAAAACCAGTAAAACCAGTAAGACCTATCGAACCTGAGTCACCTGAACCACCTGAAGAACCTGAAGAACCTGAACCACCTGAAGAACCTGAACCTTTAGATGAATAGGATCTCGACTAAGAAATGAAAGCAAAATGTCCCCTCCTCCTTTTTTAAACCTAAAATTGTAGGACTTTTAAAGAGTTTTTTAAGCTTTTCTGAAATAATTTTCCAGTTCCCAAGCAGTAACAACTGTTGTTTCATGATCAGAGGTGGTAATATATCTATTCCATTCTTTTCTTTTATCTGAAACAAAACCATCAATAAAAGTATCTCCAAGAACACCTCTCAAGAAAGAACTTTCATTGGAAGCATTAATTGCCTCTTCAAGGGAGCCAGGAAGTTTTCTAATTTTCATCTCTCTGCGTTGATCGTCAGTTAGATGGTCTACATTAAGAGAAGTACCTTCAATAGGTTCAATCTTATTCTTGATACCATCAAGACCAGATTCAAGTAAAAGAGCTAAAAGTAAGTAGATATTAGCACTAGTGTCACCAGCACGATATTCAGCTCTTATATTTTGTTCATAACCTGGAACACGGACTAAGGCCGTTCGATTAGCTACACCCCAAGAACAATAGACTGGTGCCTCATGATTTGGCACAAGTCGTTTGTAACTATTAACAATAGGATTGGTTAAAGCAGTAATATCATAAGCATGAGCGAGTAAACCACCGATATAATGTTTGGCTTCAGGTGTTAAACCAGTGTCTTGATTACCAAAAACACTTTGACCTTGAGAGTCGGCTATATATTGATGGATATGAAGACCATTGCCTGCTTGATCGGCGTAAGGTTTGGGCATGTAAGTAATTTCTAAGCCTTCTTCAAAAAGGGCAACTTGACGAACCATGTTCTTTACTAATTGATAATTATCAGCAGTAGCGAGAGGAGTATTAAAACCAAACTCTATCTCCCATTGACCAGGACCACACTCGTGATGATAGGTTTTGGGTTCGACACCTAAGTCATGCATGTAATCGACCATTAATCTTCTCAAACTAGCAAACTCGTCTAAAGGATCAATATCCATATATTCAGCAGTATCGGCTGAAACAGCTGTTTCGTCGGTAATATAAAATTCTAATTCAGGTCGAACTTGGCCTACTAGCTGTTGATCAACTAGTTTTTTCTCAACTCGTTGAAGAATAGTACGAGGGTCGGATGAAAACTCACTTCCGTCGCTATGGGCGACATTACAAATTATTCGTCCAACATTAGGTGCCCAAGGAACAACTTTGAAAGTTGTAGGGTCAGGAAGGATTTTTAGGTCAGATGCTTCTGTATCAACCATTCCTACTGAAGAACCATCAATACCTAGACCATCAGCTAGAACTTTTTCAGCTAAGTTAATCGATGTTTCTACTCCCTTAAGCTGACCGGCAACATTGGTAAAGATCCATTGAAGATGCTTCACATTTGATTCCTTAATTGTATTAATAATATCCACTTTAATCACTTAAAATTTGGTTCAAAATTATTGTGAAATAAATTGATTATAAATTGTTCTAAGGCTGAACTAAAAAATTGAATGGAAATAAACGGAACCCCTAAAATTAATTGCTCATAGTTCTAACTTGTTGCTTTTACTGGATCACTAATTTCACTTCTAATTTCATCTCTTGCTTCTAAACGAATAATTCTTTTTTCCAACTTATTAACTTTATATTCAAGCCAAGCAGAAACACAAAATACAATAAACAAAATAAAATAAATAAATTCATATTCATGTTCAAATATCATAAATTAAAAAAAATCTAAAACTATAAAAAATTTGGGGAGGAATAATACATCCTGATACAACAATATTTTCAGATCCATACCAGGACGTACGTGAAAAGTAATTAAATAAAAAATGCGAATCAAGATTAAGAATAACAAACACTGAAAAAAAAAGAAAAAGAAGGGGAGAGAAAGATCATTCTTAGCTAATTTCTAGACTATTCCATAACCGAGAGCAATCAAATAGATAGCTACACCGATAATGAAGAAAAGAGCAAAGTAGCGAGTAAATCTCCAGAAAGATCTAGTGTCGCCTACATTTTGAACTTCCATCTTATGAATAACAAGAATTGGTCTGGGGGTTCTCTTAAACCAACCAACAACTCTAGCTTTTTGACCAATAGTTCGAGGAACTTTGAACAGCGAGTAGAGCAGATTGAAACCAATAGGGTTTTCATAATCAAGAGTAATTATACCTGTTTCATCTTGAAGAACTAAATCTTCACTGAAATAATAACCAGGGGAACCTCTACCAATAATTTGACCTTCAAAATGAGCTGGTTTACCTCGAACTGGGGAAGCCTCATATTCTTGACGAATGGTGTCAGAAATAGTTCTAAGAGGTGTAGATTTAAAGCTAACTTTAGGATATTTCATTCTAACTCTAAGCCACCAGATAAAGCTTGCAGCAAGTAAACCTACTCCAGCTCCAACAAAGAAGTTAAGGTCATACATAGTGAATACTACTCCGCCAATAAGTGGGAAGAGTATAAGTAACCAGAAAGCAACATATTGAAGGAAAATATCGACAATGAATTCATCCCATAAAGATTCGGGAGGACGAACTTGACCGACTTTAGGATAAGCCGGAACAAGACCTAATTCTTCGGCAGTTTCATTCAATTGAAGGATTCTTTTGGCAGGCAAGGGATGAGTACTTTGAAGCTCAAGGAAACCACCCCAAGGATTAGAGAGATCCCACATCGCGGCTTCAGCAACTGCATCTGCCTCAACGTTGTAGCCTCTTCCTGCATCACTAAAGGCTACGTCATTGGCACTTTTTCGATCAAAAATGTTAAAA
>DAOWED010000082.1 GCA_030638685.1 Candidatus Heimdallarchaeota archaeon
GTTAAGGATATGTGGTAAAGTTGAAAAAAATAGTGCCATTGTAACCATAGTTATCATATCATAGAAAAATCTTTCAGGTAATGTAACACAGAGTTGAGCCATTAGAGGAGGTAGCTATTGAAATAGCAGGTAATAGCAGGGAAGGTCTTTTTGTAAATTATCTGAATGAGCTACTAGCAGAGGCAGATATCAATCATTCATTCTTTTCGGAATTTGAAGTTTCAGAAATAATAGAAGGAACTGAAGAAAAGAAATGGAAAATACCAGTTAAATTCAGAAGGAGCTTTCAAATATCTAGACGAATTTCCAAACTACCTCAAAATAAATACTAATGATCTATCTGCCAAAGAAACAGCCGAAAAAATCTTTTCAGCCTTTAAATCATAATATATGAAGTATTTATTTTATCAATTTAATTACGCTTTCTCTCAAAACTTTGTTTGGCACTCTTCTTCTTTGATCCGGGTGAAGATTACCTAAATGGTTTTTTACTTCTTTTTCCCTTACTATTTCTCCTTTCATGTCTAAAGATGATCCCATCTGGATTATTATCTTTGGTAAATCAAGCTCAATCTCTTTATAGTATGATGTTTGAACCACCCAGTAGGCCCTCCCTTTCTTCTTAAGCACTCTTTTTGTTTCTTTGAGTGTTTCCCAGAGGTCGTGAAAATAATCATAATATGTCCAGTAGTAATAATTGGCTGATGATTTAGAAGGATGTTCTTGTATGTTCTGGAGCACTTTTAGACATTCTTTTCCCCAGTCAGGATTATTTTCTCCCTTTTTATTAATCACAACTCCTCCCATCACTTCTTTTCTAAGTTGATAGATGTCTTCTTTAGATGCCCCTTGAGAAAGAATAATCTCAGGTAAAGTATTGATTACATAATCAATTCTGGAAAGATAAGGGGGTGAAGTAATATTTAGATCAAATTTATCAGATTCATAAGGAAGATTTTTAGCATCAGCTAGAGTTATATTTACCGAACTTGATTGATAGGCCATTGTTTGAATATCTTGAAGAAGAGTAAGTGCCTTCTCACGGAAAAGGGGGATCAATTCTTTATCTTCAGCTCCTCCATAGCTTTTGGGCCAAGTGGGATTAGTTCCTCTTTGTTCTCCTACCATCTCTCGAGTGATAAGAAGTAAACTTGTAAGCAACCATTTTTTCTGATCCTCAGAAATATTTGAGTTCTCTATGGTTTGTTTTAATCCAAAGAGTTTGCACTTGGCTTTATCACTCATAACTTCAACTTCTGGTGTTTGATTAAGGGGAAGAGGTTCATAATTTATGCAGACTTCATCCAGAATGGAAGTTGTTTGATGTTTAACCAAAGAGGTAATTACTTTAGTTTGAGCTAGTTTAACCAAGAAAGAATTGACATCTGACCCCCAAAAATCAACTCCGAGCAATTTACTGACTACTGCAGTAGTGCCAGATCCTAAAAATTGATCAAAAAGAGTGAGATTAGAGTTTAAAGTAAGTTCGTATTCAATCACGCTTTGGACAAAGCGAGACGAAAAAGCAGCATGAAAGGGAAACCAGTGAAAAACACCTTTTTTATCCTCCGGAAGGATCTTAGGGTCTTCAAAAAATAATTGCTGCTCATTTCTTCCAGACATAAAAGGCTCAAATAAACCTTTTCTGAGCAGCTTTTGAGTTTTTCTCAATGGAACGATGAATACATTTGTGGAACTATTTTATTCTTCTCCTTAAAATTGGTGCAAGAATTATACTCCCTAGTACCAGAATAAATGGATTCAGAGAGTCCAGTTCTGGCACGATTACATCATCTAAACTATTTCTAAATGAACTACCCACCTCCTCCGCTACGCATGCGGTGGGGGACTTCCCACACATTAGTAAAATAGGAAAGGCTTTAATTCAAAACAGATCACAAACCGCTTATTGTTTCTGATAAAAAATGATGAAACTTAGTTTACTCATAAAATAAATATAAGATAATTACAGATTACATTTAACCATGAAATCTGCTATTCTTGGAAAAAAAATCTGGATAATAATAATTCTATTTGTGGTTATTATTCTCGCTGCTTTATCCTTTCTTTTTATAGATATGTGGTTTGAATCTTCAAACCATAGAGTAGTGGTTATTATACTGGTCGTGATTCTGATTATTGCTGTCGGCAATGCAGTGGCATTAACTTACATGGTTACCAATAATAGGAACCAACGGAAAAAAGTCATAGAACAGGCAAAAAATCAATTGCTATCAATAAGTGATATATTACCTATTTTTATGACGAAAAGGGAGTACGCCATTAAATTACATGCTGAAGAATCAGTTGTTGAAACTGTTATTGCAAGAGTGCCTTTTTTTAGAGAAGTATCCGGAGGGCTAGTTCACAAACATGATCCACTATTGGAAGAACAATTTTGCTTAGTTTCTTACTGGTCAGACTCGTTACATGAGATAATTTCATTAACTGAAGAGAATTTGATTCAAAGACTTTACAATATAGAATCTGATCAATGGCTTCTCATTAACTGGCTTGATTCCATAAAACTCTCTTTTCAAGATATGGATGAATTATTGACTTATTGCTTATGGAAACCAGAAGAGTTTCCAGATTTGATGGAATTTGATACGTACAATTTGGCATTATTAGAGTTCGCAAGTGCAGCTCATACACCTATATCAAGAACTGGAACAGATGTTTCTTCCTCTCTTCAAGAACAGCAAGGACAAGCAGATTATCTTTTTTTGCATAAAATTCTTTCAGGCTATTTCGTTGAAATATCGATGTTAGAAGCAGATGAATTGCCACTAGTTTACTCCCCTGAGACATTGCAAGCAAACTTTGACCTAGTTTGGTCTAAATTCAAAGAAAAAGGTTCTTTCTTAACCGTGGTTAAAGAACTTGGAAAGCCGCCCATAATGGTAAAACAAATAATTGAGCTAGGGAAAGAGAAGGAAAAAGAGGAATCTGATTATTCAGAGCAAAATGAAGAAGAAATTCAGCTGGAAAATGACTCATTAAACTTTAAGGATTTTCTTTACAATGAATGGGAAAACAGTGGGGAAGAAATTTATGAACTATCTAATGGTGATAAAGAAAATGTTGAATTTTTGCTATGGAAAGCTTATCAACCCTATTTTCCTAAAAATATGCTGAAGAAACTTCATCCTTGGGAGAATTTAGGTGCTTATTCTCGCTTTGTTATGCTTTCAATAGCCTTTCTTGAATTATTTGCTAGCTTGGATCATAATTTGAAACGGATGAAAACAAATATCCGGTTTGGGATCTGGAAGCCTGATAAATTGGATGGTGGAAAAATAACAGAAAAACAGCTAAATGATTATTCCACAGTTGGAGATGAGGCAAATTCCTTAGGATTAAATATAAATAATCTTACATTATCTGATTTATTAGTACTGAAAGAAAAAAGTATCAAACTGTTAACCATGAAGACTATAAGTTGTGTAGCTAATAATTGGGAAAAAATAATTAAAAATACTGCAGCATCACCTGATCTATGGAGTGAAGATGTAAAGGAGGATGTGATTGAGATAAGTGAACCGCTGGGTTAAAGAATTTTATTCAATTTTTTTTATTCAATTTTTTTTATTCAATTCTTTTACCATATTTTACAATAGTGTCGTTCAAAGCTGATATAAGATCGATATTTGATCCTCTAGCAAGGCAGACTAGAGTAAAAAAAACATCTCCTACCTCTTCTTTAAGACGAGCTTTAGAACCTTCTTTGTTAGGTCTGAGACCTTCTAGTAATTGAAGTTCTTTAGAAACTTCTCCTAATTCTTCAGTAATTGCTGCAAGCAACCATGATGGAGACCAGTAACCTCCACTTTTTTCGATTATATAATCTATTTTTTCTTCAATTTCGTTGAAAGTAGGATGATGATTTTTAGTCATAGTATTAGTTTTCGATATTCAAATTATAAGTATAAGCTAATGATGAAATTCAACAATAAGATTAAATGTTATCTGGATAATATTAGATTATAAAAACTAATTAATTGACAATTATCAAAAATAGATAATAGACGATCCGATGTGTAATTATGAATTTTAACGGCTTCTACTTTGATGAACTATGGGATATAATCGTAGTGGGAGCTGGGCCTGCGGGTCTCACTGCTGGTTTTTTTGGGGCAAGAGGAGGGCATAGTACTTTAGTCATTGGTTCATTATATGATTCTCATTTAGCAAGGGCTAGAACGGTAAATAATTTTCCGGGAATAGATGAGTTTGTAGGAATAGATTTTCTATTTAAGTTAAAAGATCAAGTTGAGCAATGGAATGGGCAGTTATTGGACGGGGAAGTTGTTTCAATAGAAACTAAAAACGGTCGATTTATCGTTCAAATTAAAACTCAAGGAGTAATTTCAACTTGTCAAGCCTCAACCGTTGTTTTATCAATGGGTACCCTTCAAACACGTTTAATGGTTCCTGGAGAAAGAGAATTTTTAGGAAGAGGGGTTTATTACTGCGCTTTATGCGAAGGTTATCTCATCCGTGATAAAACTGTTGTAGTTTATGGGGAAGGGGTGGCTCTTTCATCAACGACTTTGTGGTTAGCTGATTTAGCAAAATCAGTTCTTTGTCTAGCACTTACTGAAGAACTAGATGGAGATAAAAACCTGCTTTCCCGGCTAAAAAGTATAGAGAATGTAGAAGTACGAACAAATGTTAAGCTGCAAAAAATTCTAGGGGAAAACAAAGTCCAAGGGATACAATTCATGGATAGAAAAACTAGGGCAATTGAAACGCTAGACACAGAGTTTGTTTTTATTGAGTCAAGAACCGTCCCTGCTATACAATTTGCAAAAACATTAAATTTAGCCCTTAGCTCAGAAGATTATATCTTAGTTGATCGTTCACAGCATACAAGTTTAGCTGGTGTTTTTGCCGCAGGGGATATTACTGGAGGCTTCAAGCAAGTTATTAAATCCTCAGCTGAAGGAGCAGTAGCCGTTTTAAGCGCAAGTGATTTTCTTAAAAGAAGAGGAACCTCTGCCCGTCAACTTATTTCTGAAAGAACCCCTGATAACTTTGGTCTACCGGATTTAGCTTCTGTCCCAGAACAGAGTGAATCAATTTTTACCTATCTTTACAATAATCTCCATTTTGCAGCTAAGTACCGTAAAGCTCAACTTGACCCTGAACCTCTTATTCTCTTGCATGCCTTTCACGATATAAATGCCGTTTTAGTGACCGGTAAATACTGTCCTGAGTGTTATAATTATTTACCACTAGTTGCTAAGCTTTCGCTTAATTTGCCAACTTGGGCGTTTAGTGTGGTTTCTGTAGAAGAAGAAGGAGTTATCGAACAATTCAATATTAAACATATTCCAACACTAATATTAAGTGATTCCCGGGGGATAGAAATCGGCAGAAAGATATTAAGTTTAATTCCCAAAAGCAGCTCTTTAGAAAGAGAGATTTATCTGATGATTAGCAAAGCACAGAGAGAACATAAAATCGTCTAATTAAAATAATAATCTATTATCTCTCACACTTGAGAAAAATGGCAGAACCAGAACCACACTTTTCAACTAAGATATTGCTTTAGGTTAATTAATCCGATGATAAATTTTCCATGTTTTCAATGTTTACAAAATTAAGCTTTGATTTAGCTATTTGGTAACATTCCATTACTAACTCTTTCGAGGGAAGAGGGTGATCAGACATCTTATACTTTGGAGAATAAAGGGATAAACTGTACGGAATATTGGGGCTAAGAGATGCAATAAAATCAACTATTTCAGATATTTCCTCTTGTTCGACATAACCTGGAATAATTCGAGATCTAGCTAAAAGAAGAGAAGTAGGGTGTAGTTCATCCCAGTAAGTATCAAAAACTCTTCTGAAATTATTAAGAATAGTAGAATTAGAAATTCCTGTTAAGGCTCGATGAAGGTGATTATTAATGGAATGGATATTAAATCTGATAGTTCCTCCGGTCCTTAGCACTTGACTTGCTACAACAAGCACATCAGTTGAGTTACCTGAACCATTCCATTCATAGCAGAGTCTAAGTATTCTTCCTTTAGGGGGGTTAAATTCGTCAATTATTTTTTGAGA
>DAOWED010000115.1 GCA_030638685.1 Candidatus Heimdallarchaeota archaeon
ACTTATTTCTTCCTCTTCCTTTAGTACTTCTATCGGAATAAATGCTTTTTTTGCTCTTTCTAAGCCATAAGCTTCTGAATTGTCACTTATTACAACTACTATTTTCCCACTTAGTTTTTCTTCTTTATCAGCATCTATAAGAGCTTGAAGGTTTGTTCCTCTTCCGCTTATTAAAATAGCAATTTTCATTTTTTTCCTTCCTATAATTCAACCTTGTATGGTTCTACTCTTATTTTTCCTTCGTCTACTATTTTTCCGATAACCCATGCTTTATTGAACTGCTGAATAGTTTCAAGTGCTTCTTCTTCATCCTCTGGTGAGACTATTACTGCCATCCCTATTCCCATATTAAAAGTTGAGAACATCTCTTCCCATGTGATCTTTCCTGTTTCCTTTATTGTTTGAAAAATGAGCGGAATTTCTGGAAGATATGATATCTCAAAGCCAAGTGAGGTTAATCTCCTTAGTTTTTTGAATCCACTTCCTGTAATATGAGCAATTCCTTTTGTTTCTATCTTTTCTATTAATGACATAATTGCCTTGACGTAGATTTCAGTAGGTCTTAGAAGTTCTTCCCCTAAGGTTCTCCCATTTGATAATTCATCAGTGATTGAATAACTGCTAAATAGTACTTTTCGTGCAAGTGTAAAACCATTTGAATGAATTCCATTGCTTGCAATCCCAATTATACTATCTCCATTCTTGATCTTAGATCCATCAATTAATTGCTCTTTTTTACCTATCCCAAGAGCTGTTCCAGCAAGATCAAATCCTTTGACTATCTCTTTTAGAGTAGCCATTTCTCCTCCCAATATGGGTATATTCGATTCTTTGCATCCCTCATAAAGACCTTTAGCTATTTCACCAGCTTTTTTAACACCAAGAGGTTTTTCTGTTGCTAAATAGTCAACAAATGCTGCTGGTTTCATTCCAATACAGATTAAATCATTGACATTCATAGCTACACAATCTATTCCAATTGTATCATACTTTTCCATCATCTCGGCAATGAGTAATTTGGAGCCAACTCCATCTGTTGCTAAAGCAAGCTGCCATTCTCCCAAAGAAATTGTGTTTGCATAATGACCGAAATCAGCCCCTACTGATGCAAATTCAAAAGTTTTTTTGACCCATTTTCCGATTGCTTCAATGTCACTATTTTCTTTGGAAATATCTACTCCGGCTTCAGCATATGTTGAGGGGGTCTTTGTTTCTTTCATTTCTATCACTTTTAAGCTTCTAAGATTCTTAAGGCAAGATGAGCAGCGTTCTGACCATTATCTATCCCTACAGTTGCAACAGGTACTCCTTTGGGCATTTGAACTATGCTAAGTAATGCATCAAGCCCTCCTAATGCTCCATTAACTGGAACACCAATTACTGGTTTTTTAGTCATTGAAGCTACTACTCCAGGCAAAGCTGCTGCAAGACCAGCTATACAAATGAATACTCTTGCTTTTGAAGAATTAATTGCTTCTTTTAGCTCTTCTGGATTTCTATGAGCTGAGATAATGTCCATGTTGTACTTGACTTTTTGTTCATCTAGCACCGTTGTTGTTTTATCACAGATTGCTTGATCTGATTTACTTCCCATAATAATGTGAATTTCTGCTTCGTCCATTTAAATCACCATGTGTTTCTCTACTGCTTCTTTCCATTGTTTTTCAAGAGTAGAAAGATTATACTCTTTTTCATCAATAATTAATTGAGAATTATCTATTGTTTGACCAATAATTGCATGATCAACTTCCCCTAACAACTCTAGAATTCTATTTTCATTCTCTGGTTTTATTTCTAACAGAAAACGACCTGGTGTTTCACCAAAGAAAAGAGCTGTGAGGCTAGGGTTCAAACCTTCTTTTTTAGGTATTTTATGAGAGGCTACTTTTGCTCCTTTTTCTGTCTCAAAGAGCATCTTTGCAAGTGAAGAGAATAATCCTCCTCTTGAAATATTTTTAGCGGAAAGAACAAGTTCTTCGCATATCAATTGTTTAACCTTTTCACCATTCTTCTGTGCGTTTAGTATATCTTGTTCTAAAGAAGGGGTGATTTTCCCTAAAGTTTTCTCACAATACCTAATTGCTTCAGACCCACCCAGATCTTCTCCAGTGGAGCCTATGATTAAAATTTTAGAATTACTTTGTTTTATTTTTCCTCGAGTAATTTTCGTGTTATCAGTTGTTAATCCTACAATTCCCACTGTCGGAGTAGGGTTAATTCTAAGCCTTTTTCCTTCACTTTCACTTTCATTATAAAGTGAAACATTTCCTCCCACTATTGGTAAATTATAAGATTTAATTGCTGTAGCTAATCCATGGATCGATTCAACGAATTGCCAGTAAGAATCTTTCATTTCAGGGTTACCAAAATTTAAACAATCGACCACTGTAATCGGTTCTAATCCCGAAGCATACAGTTTACCACAATTACGCATTACTGTTCTTATCGTTCCTTCCCTTGGGTTAAGCATTACTTGATGATCATTAGTATCTAATACTGCCCCTATAGCTTTTTTATTTCCAAGGTCTAATATTCCAGCATTATCTCCTGATTCAACCATTGTCCTTATTTGTACATGTTTGTCATATTGATCGTACACAAAGTTCTTTTTTGCCAAGTTTGGTGAGTTAAAGATTTCATTTGCAAATCTATCAAAAAATTCATCTCCTCGAGTAATTTCCTTAAGGACTAAAAATTCCTCAGGAGCTACGTATGGGTGATGATACTCTGGAAAACCATCTACTAAA
Organism: Candidatus Heimdallarchaeota archaeon; assembly: GCA_030638685.1. GTDB lineage: Archaea > Asgardarchaeota > Heimdallarchaeia > Heimdallarchaeales > DAOWED01 > DAOWED01. The sequence goes on from DAOWED010000115.1 coordinate 2,748, forward strand.
AATGACGCTTCAAGATCGGCTATTACTTCACCTTTTGAGTTTTCAGCAATATAACGATCTTCCCCTATAACTTCTCCAACGATGCCGTAATTAACTTCATACTTTATTAGAATGTCACAAACCGCATCAACTTCATCTGGTGAAACAACTACCAGCATTCTTTCTTGTGATTCAGAAATCATAATTTCCCAAGGAGCCATCCCTTCCTCTCTTAATGGGATCTTATCGATATTGATTTTTGCACCTTTTCCTCCACCAAAAACTATCTCAGAAGTGGCACAAGTAAAACCTCCGCCTCCTAAATCTTGCATTCCAGTAATGAGTTTTTGTGAAATTAGTTCTTCAATAATATCTATTAATATTTTTTCTTCGGCAGGGTCACCTATCTGTACTGCAGGTCTATCTTCATCTGATTCATCAGTTAATGTCTCTGAGGCAAACGAAACTCCACCAATCCCATCCCTTCCTGTTGCTGATCCAAAAAGAATAAGTATTTCTCCTTCCTTTTCTGCCTTACTTCTTACTACATCCTCTTCATTTATTAGCCCAATACACATGACGTTGATTAAACAATTAGTTTCATATGAAGGATCAAAGGCAATATCTCCTCCTATATTAGGAATACCCACACAATTACCATATGATGAAATTCCTCTGACAGCATTATCTAAAAGATATTGTGAATGCTTTGATTGCTCTATATCACCAAATCGAAGAGAGTCAAGTAAAGCTATAGGTTTACATCCTTGAGAAATAACATCTCTAATTATTCCTCCAACTCCTGTTGCTGCCCCATTAAATGGATCAATAGCTGAAGGATGATTATGTGATTCAAGAGCTAAACCAATCAGCTGTCCATCACCGACATCAACTAATCCGGCTCCTTCTCCTATCCCTAAGCGAACCCTAGGACTTGTAACACCTGAGAAAAGCTTGAACCAATGTTTAGATGATTTATAGCTGCAGTGCTCAGACCACATACTGTCAAACATTGCTTCTTCGGCTCTAGTGGGTTCTCTTCCGAGTTTATTTCTGATAATTTTCATTTCTTTATCGTTAGGCATTATTTTTCCTCCACAATTTTAAGAAAATTTTTTAGCAGCAGCAAACCGTCTGCTGAATTGAGTGCTTCTCGAGAAGCTCTTTCGGGATGAGGCATCATACCAAAAATAGTAAATTCTTCATCTGAAATACCAGCAATATTAGCTATTGAACCATTAGGGTTAGCATCAGTAACAATTTCACCCTCTTTAGTTGAATACAGTAGGGCAATTTGATTTTTTTCTCTCATTTGAGTTAATTCTTCTTCTTCTGCATAATACCTTCCTTCATAATGAGCGATAGGAAGATGAAGAGGGCTCTTTATCTCATGAGTGAAGGGATTAATACTATTTTCTGGTTTTAGATGAACCCAGTTACTGATAAATCGAGTTGAAGTATTCTTTAGAAGAGTTCCAGGCAACATCCCTGCTTCTGTAAGTATCTGAAAACCGTTACAAATACCTAAGATTGGTGTTCCTTCCTCTTTATTTCGGGTTTTAATTGCTTCCATCATCTCAGAGACGGCAGCAATAGCACCAGTTCTTAAATAATCGCCATAAGAGAAACCACCAGGAATGAATATTCCTTTGATGTTTCTGTCAAATATTGTTTCATAATCAAAATGAGGGATAATTTTAGCTTCCTTCTTGAAACTTTCTTTCATAACCCTAAGGGCATCATTTTCATTATTTGTTGCTGGAAATCGAGGAATTGCAATCATTACTATCCACTCATTTATTGCTAAATCGAAAGGTTGTCTTCTCAACGAGTGGGTTAGAAAGAAGTTTGGAGTTCATCTTTTTGAGGTCTTCATAGAATTGATCGTTTAATGTCCCTTTTGTTCTCAAAGACATCGTTTTTCCAACTTCAACCTCTTCAACATAAGTATAACCTAACCTTGTAAGAGATTTCTTAGTTATTTCTCCAACTGGATCCATTATTCCTTCTTTTTGCTCTACTCGTAAGTTAGTTATAGTTTCGATTGATACTTTGCTTTGTTTAAGACCCTTTAACTCTTCAAGAAAGGCCTCATAAGTCTCTTTCACATTACCTAAGTCTCTTCTGAAACGATCCTTATCCTTCTTTTCTCCCGTTTCTTTGTCCCACACTCTTACAGTGTCTTGAGTAATCTCATCAGCAAGTAGGATTTTGCCATTTCTTGTCTTTCCAAACTCCAGCTTATAATCCACCAAGTTTAGGTTCATTTGACCAAAAAGTTCTTTGAGTAGAGTGTTTATCTGTAAAGTTATAGTCTTCAAATACGATAATTCAAATTCAGTAATTAGTCCCAGAATTATTGCAGCATCATCTGTTATCAATGGATCGTTCAATGCATCCTCTTTTAAGAATAATTCAACTAATGGTTCTTTTAGCTCTTTCCCTTCCTTTATGTCGTATCTTCTTGAAAAAGAACCAGCTACTATGTTTCTTACAACTATTTCCAATGGAATGATTTCTACCTTAGTACATCTTATTTTGTCTTCTGATATTTGCTCTACTAAATGAGTGTCTATCCCATTTAATTGCAAATATTCGTAAATTAAGCCAGTTACTTGAGCATTGATCTTCCCTTTCTCCTCAAACTCTCCTTTTTTGGCTCCATCTCCTGCAGTTAAACTATCTTTATATTCCAAGATTACTTCGTCTTCATTCTCAGTTAGATAAATCTTCTTTGCTTTACCTTCGTATAATAGTTCCATTTTTATCCTTCCTTTTTTGCCCTTGAATTGAGTTTTATGTTCCCATATAAAAAAACTGTGTCTAGCGTTGTAATAAATTGCAACAAATGAGTTTATTCTAATCAAGGTTGAATGATCCACAAACAATAATACAAACATTCTTCGGCGGTAGTTATTAGTTTTCTTAATGATAACAAAAATGATTGAAATAAACCAATGGTGAAAAAAATATCAACATATTTATAAATAGGGCTAAGAATGAAATTATAAGAGAAATTAAAGAGCTAAAATAATGAAACGGAATAATAGTAAAATTAAAACGAAAAATAAAGAAGAAGAAACTCATTTGCGTTTGATGGCAGTAGAAATAATCAGAGAATATACAATCTACCAAGAAGAAAAGATCTCATTTGCACAATTTGGAATAATAATGGGAGGGGTAGATAGAAGTAGAATACTAAGGTATGCAAGAAAGGAAAATCTACCACCGGTTGAACTTGCTGAGCAAATAACTGACTATGCCATTGCAAATAAACTAGCTCAAAAACTTGTTGAAAAAAATATTTCAGTTCATACAACAAGGATGGTTCCTATTGTAGACGCAACAACATTATTGTTAAGTACTCGAGTGCTTAGACTAATTGCGTTTCTCGCAAGACAAGAATTTTTCCCAGAAAAAAGATTTGATAAGGTCATAACTGCTGAAGTAGATGGTCTTGCTGTGGCTTACGCTTTTGCTTTTGAGTTAGGAGTTCCTTGCCTTTATGCTCGAAAAAATAAACCTATAGCTGTTGAAGAAGTCCTATCAATACCTTATGAGATTTCCAGCAGAGAAAAAATGCTACATGTACCGGCTAAAGCAATAAAGCAAGGGGAAAAGATTTTGATTGTGGATGACATCATCAGGTCTGGCAAAACACAAAAGACATTAATAGAACTGGCAAAAAACGGAGAAGCAGAAGTTGAAGGACTTATATCTGCAATCAATATAGGAGATGGAGGTAAAGAACTACTAAAAAAATATAGGCACAAAACGTGGGTTATTTACGACATTTAAAAAATGTTGATATTTTTTTCAACAAAACATGAATTATTAAACCGAATTAAACTAAAAATTCATGAACCATACTTTTTTTAAATAAATGAAAGCCTCCAAAATTAAGAAGAAAGAATGGTGTTAACGGAAAAGATCTCCATATAATTGTTGTAAAAAAATACAACAAAAAGGAATTGCAAACAGAGGAAAAAAACTTAAAGAGGATAACACTAAAAATGAAAGGTGAGCTAAAGATGGACAAAGAGAAAACAAAAGAAAAAATAATAAAATACTTACAAGAGAAAAAAATAATTCAATTTGGGGAATTCACTTTAGCATCGGGAGCGAAATCATCATTTTATATTGATTTAAGATTATTACCAAGCTATCCAAAAATATTCCAGAAAATCAACGAAATGGCAGCAGAAATAATAAAAAAAGAAATAGACATGACTAAAATTGATGCAGTAGTAGGTATTCCAATGGCTGCAGTACCATATTCAACAATATTAAGTATCTTACTGGAAAAATCCCAGTTATTACTTAGAAAAAAAGCCAAAGAACATGGGACAAAGAAAATATTGGAGGGAAGATGGGAAGAGGGACAGAGGATCTTGCTAATAGATGATCTAGTATCATCAGGAGCAAGTAAAAAGGAGCCAATTGAAAATCTAAAAGAACTAGGTTTGAAAGTAGAACAGCTCTTCTTATTTATTTATAGATCAGAAACACCTGTTAAAGAATTAGAAGAAGAGTTAGGGGTAAAGATAACTTACATCATTGATCTGGAAGATCTGAAAAAAGCCCAATTATTAGCAGAAGGTGATCAAAATTAATGAAGAAATAAGCAAATTCAAAACAAAAATAATCATAGTAACAGGAGGAGTAATGAGTGGGATAGGGAAAGGAATCGTCTGCTCATCGATAGGTATGCTACTGAAAACAAGAGGGTTCAAAGTAGATGTAATGAAAGCTGACCCGTATCTTCATGTGGATCCCGGAACAATGAACCCAACAGAACACGGTGAAATATTCGTCACAGAAAAAGTGTGGACTTATGAGTACGGTGAAGTGGTCTCAAATATTGCAGAGCTAGACCAAGATTTTGGCAATTATGAACGATTTATGGACATTAATGTTCACCCGAGTCATAACCTTACTTCGGGTCAGATCTTTATGACAGTATTAAACAAGGAAAGAGAGTTACGCTATGCCGGTAAAACGGTCCAAATGATCCCTCATGTAACAGATGAAATCAAAAGACGTATTTACCAAGTAATTGCTGAAAAAGAAGGGGAAACAGATTTTCTACTCATAGAAATAGGGGGAACAACGGGAGATATTGAAGGAGACCTTTACCTTGAGACAGCAAGACAACTTTTCAGAGAACATGGAAAAGAAAAAATGTGCTTAATTCACACCACTTGGATTCCCTACAATGCACCTGTTTGCGAGTTTAAAACAAAACCAACTCAACACTCTATCAGTTTATTGTTCAGTAAAGGAATTTTTCCAGATTTTGTTGTTTGCCGATCTGAAAAGCAAGTAGATAAAGCAGCTCTTAGGAAAATTGCCCTTTACAGTAACCTCAAAGAAGAAAGAATCATTTCTAACCCCAACTTAGATAATATTTACAGGATACCTACTCTTTTTGAGGAACAAGATTTCTGTATGCAAATTTTAAGTCACTTCAATGAACAACCAAGAACTAACGTACGAATGATCGCTGACCAATTGAAAGAATGGGATGAAACTGTAGATCTAATTGATAATGTTGAAAAAACAGTAGTTATTGGTCTTGGAGGAAAGTATTTTGACCACAAAGATACTTACTATTCCGTAAGAGAGGCACTTATGCATGCGGGAGTAGCCAATAAATGCAAAGTAATTATCAAGGATCTGAATGTGGAAAAAGTAACAGAAGAAACCAACTTGAAAGAATTTGACGGAATACTTGTTCCCGGAGGCTTTGGCGAAAGAGGAGCAGAAGGAAAAATCACTCTTGCTGAAAGGTGTATAGATGAAAAGATACCTTACCTAGGAATTTGTTATGGGATGCAATTAGCTGTCGTAGCAGTTGCTAGAAAATTATGTGGATTAGAAAAAGCAAACTCCATAGAAGTGGATCCAGAAACACCCTATCCAGTAATTAGTTTTGTGAAAGGACAAGAAAAAATAATTCGTTATGGTGGAACCATGAGGTTGGGAAGCTATGAAGCAATACTCAAGGAAGGAACAATAGTCAGAAAATGCTATAATGATGAAGAGGTCATTTCTGAGCGACACCGTCATAGATTAGAGGTAAACTTTGACCATTTAGAAGTATTACAACAAGAACTGATTTTTTCAGGGGTATGCAAACAAGATGAAAACATAGTTGAATTTATTGAGCTTCCTCAAGAAAAACATCCTTTCTTTGTAGGAACTCAAGCACATCCTGAATTCAAATCAAGGCTTAGAAAACCAAGTCCCCTTTATGTAGGGTTCATTGCAGAAGCAAGTAAATCAAGCAAATAGTGCAAATGAAGTAATAAAAGATAATTCTCAAGAATTAAAATCGTTAAGCTTAGCTATATCGGTCATAATAGAACGACAAACATTAGAAACATCTTCTCTTTTAAATTTAGCAAAATTGAAATAAAGAACATCCCTGTGAAGTTTTTTGGTTAGAGAATCCATTAGTTCATCAATCTGTTCTTGAGAAACAAGAGGATCAGTACTAGTAGATGAGTATCCCATCAAAGCAATTGCGACAACGCGATTTTCATTGTTTTCAATCACTTCAGTAACGTATTGTGGAACTTTAGCAAAAGATTCAGGATTACTCATGTCAAAGAAAATAAAAGAACCAAGAGCACCGGAATAAAAAAGTGGTCTAACAAGAACATATCTCCTTCCTTCAGAAATACTCCAGATTTGAAATATAGTTTCAAAACTATTGAAATTGAACCTCTCAACTGCAAAATTTGTCCCAATAACGTCGTGATAACCCTCTAATTTAGCCTTTAAACTATCAAAAAGAACTTCTCTACCGGCTCTATCGCCAAGTAGTAAAACCTTAATTAACCTACGCAAAGGCCGAGAAGAGGCATATCTAGTAGTTAAACTGGGTGCTCTTTTTGAAATATTCATAATAATCATTCTTGAAAAAAGAAGTTATAACAATACTAGCCACATACACACAAATAAACCTTTAGAAAATAAGAGAGGAAAAAATCAGAACGATTTATCCATTTTTTCACCCATATTTGTTATCTCAATTATTGTGGGAGCTAGTGTGATAAGAAAAAAAGAATTAATTAAATAAAAAAGTAGGAATTATTCATAAAAACTAATTTAATCCTAATACTCTTCCTTTTAATACAGTTTCTGCCTTTTCTCCCCCTATTTTTTTAAGCCAAGCATTGTATTTTTCTTTTTCTTTTCTAACTCCGTCTATTCTTCTATAAAGAGCTAAAACTATTTGTGAACCAAATCCTGCAGCTAACCTAAGAGCGTAATCTACCTGTTTATCTTCTCCCTTTGATAGGTATAGGTCTTTTAAATCATCGTCTTCTTCTTCTAAATTAGCAATAGGAGGAATTTTGCCTAATTCTAGTGCTTTCACTGCTACTCCATCCTCTATGTTTGCTCCCATTGGATGGCCAGTAAATCCTTTAGTGTTGGTTATTATTATTTCTCTTGCCTTCTCACCAAAAGCTTTCCTTATCGATCCTATTTCTGCAGCTGTTCCTCCGCCTCTTGCGGGAGTATATGTTTCATGACTAACAAATAGCATTGATGAAGCCATTTCTTCTCTTTTTAATCCATATTCTTCTTCTATTACACCGATAAACTCGTTCATCTCGCTTGAGATATGATTATCTTCCATTTTTGTTCCATGAAAAGCTGAATTAGCTACTCTTGTTCCCAGTAATTCTGCAATAAGATTTATTCCTCTTTTATCAGCTGCTTCTTCTGTCTCTACTACTAAGGCCACTGCTCCTGCCCCAAGAATCATCCCCTCTCTTCTTTTATCAAATGGAATAGCTGCTTCTTCTACTTTTTCTTCAATTGAGGCAGCTCCAACTGCTAAGAAGCCAGTTCCAATCCATTCTAGAGTCTGATCGCTTGTTGTGTTATCCGCTCCCAAAATAATTACTCTTTTACATCTTCCTTGTTTAATCCAGTCTTCTGCAATGGATATTGCTTGAGTTGTTGAAGCACACGCAGCGTTAACTTGAGTATTTGGTCCTTTTGCTCCTATTATTTCAGCAAACTGTGTATTCGCCAATAATAACGTCTTAAGTAAGAACTTGCGATTATACTCATACCTTTCTTCTTCTACTTTTTTTATTTTTTCAGCCATTTTTTGCTTGATTTTTTCTTTTGCAATCGGGTCGGTTATGAGTTCTTCTATTTCTTTAACAAGTTCTTCTTGTTCTTTTAGTAATTCTCTTTTGACCTTATCTGTTGTGTAAGCTCTTACTTCCTCTATTAAATTATTAAAACATGGAAAAGCTGATCCAAAGATTACTCCCGTTTCTTCTTTCATTTCTTCAGGGAGAGACCATTTTCCTCCCTTTTGAAGTAAAGGTATTCCTGCATCCTTTAATGCCTCAAATCCTGCTCCTATAGCTATTTGAAAAGTGCTATCTAAAACGGATATTAACCCTTCACTTAGCCCATAATCACGAGCTAAATCTATCCTTCCTATTTGTGAGGCTAACTTTATCGCTTCTTTTTCATCTTTGAGAAATTTAATCGAACGGACTCCATTCTCCTTTGTAACTTGGCTAACGTTCTTATCAAGGATGGACACTAGTTTTTCTTCAGAAATTGGGTCTATGAAGTTTTTTCCTTGAAGTATCTCTTCAATATTGGTATCGTTAAAAACTTCTCTATCTTTCCCAGGAAGGCCTATCCCTACTCCTGTAATACCTATTTTTATGGTTTTGAAACCTTTTTTAGATTCAATGCTAGCCTTCATCTTTCTTCCTCAATGTTATTATTATCAGATTCGTTTTTAAAGCGATTAATTTTTTCAAAAATAGGTTCAATAGGTTCATTTTTTCTAATAGTTTAGGAAATAGATGGATATAATAGGTTGTAATTGGTACACTTTCTCCTTATTGCACCTCTTTATAATTTTTGTGGCTGAATTGCACTATTATATGAGTAAAATATAGTTTCTAATCGTTTCTTTGATTTTATTTCCTTGAAAAACTTGTCAAATTATTTGAGTTTATCATATGAATTTATATAGAATGCTTGTTAAACTGTTCTATGGCAAGTCAAGGTTCCGAAAACCTACCTACACTTGATGAGTTAATTCAGCTAAAAGAGCATATAGATGAGTCTATCATGAGGATAACTGATCAAATGTTTGATGATGAAGATGAAGAGATACAAGTAAAGTTTAACACTCTATTAGACCTTCAAACATCAGTAGTTCAGTCTGTTTGGTTTTTCTACAGTGAAGAAATTCTTACTCGAATTAAATTGTTAAGTTATGATGAGTATTCTGACTTTATTGCCGATTGCTCTGATTTTCTTGATGCTGAAGCTTTCTACTTGGAGTATAACCTTGAAGAGGAACTCGATTATGAGTGGTTTGAAACTTTAAAGAAGTTTGGCTCCATTATTAATAGATATGAAAAAGATATAGACGTTAAAATCACTAAAATCGGCGAGGTTATTCCTGAGGCGTTGTTTATCCCCATTGAAAAACT
>DAOWED010000175.1 GCA_030638685.1 Candidatus Heimdallarchaeota archaeon
AAAGAGGAAGCTACTTCAAATCCTTTCAGAGTGGACTTAAGCGATCCTAAAAAAATCATGGATATGATAGGAAAGATGGGTCCAATATCTGAAAAAATATCAGAAATGTTCAAGCCCTCAGAAACGGGAGAAAAAAATCGAGAAGGAGTCAATCCTATGGGCGTAATTAACAGTTTAATTAAGAACCTAACCCCTGAACAAGAAAGTGAAGAAGTGCATGAAGTAATCAAAATTAATAAAGAAGAAATGGATGACTTCAGTGACACGGTAGCTTTTATCTTGAAATCTGCAGGAGAAAAAGTAAGAGTGAAAATCTTGAATGTGTTAGCTGAAAGAGCACACTTTACAGGAGAACTAGGCTCACAAGTGAACTTAAGAGGGGAAGATCTAAGAAACAATCTGAAAGAACTGGATAGAACAGGATTAGTCAATTACTCTGACAATGAAAGTAAACCACATGAGATTACAACTTATGGAAGAGCATTGATCAATACAATGAAAAAACTATTCATGAATGATTTTAGTTGAGTGAAGATAAGAAGTCAAGAAGAATACGAAGAGTAGCTAATTCGTCTTGGTTAAGTAATTCCTTAGGAGGGCGTTTTTTCATACTGGCAATTAAACGTTCACTATAGGAAAAGAGGGTCTTAGAAGATTCAACATTTTGTTCATCTTCGTCACTAGAAAGAGCAATAATCATCAAAAAGGCTTCCAATAACTGAACTATTTCGCCTCGAGAATGGGAATTGGAAAGAGTGATATGAGGAGCAACTTCATAATCTGTGCTAAGGGGGCGCATATCACTTGAAGGGGGTGGACTGGATGTCTGTACTTCTGTAGGATTGGGAATATGAAGAGAATTAGAGGTAGGCATTAACTGGGTTGCAATATACATATTATCAATGGATTTATCATCAGATAATTCATCTAAAACAGCAAAAACTTTAGCGGCAACACCAGTAAGCTTGAGAGGCTCAGACTGATAAGTGGATGGAAAACCGGGAGGAAGTTCAAGAGAGGGAGTAGGGATAACGACCCATTTAGGAACTTCAAGCCAGAACCAATTAAGATCATCCTTACGATGCTCTAAGAAGATAGTAGCAGTAAGCACATTAACATGATAATAATCACGGGTACCAAAAAGACGACAGATGTTTGGTGAAGGCCAATCAAAAGAAGCTTCCTTGGAAGAAAGAAAAGCTGAAACAAAAAATTTGTTATATTGTTCCCAAAGATCAGTCGAACTTGACATCAGAAAAATAATGGGAAAAAGAAGTTAAAACAGTTTTGGAATGAGAAATTAAGAATAAATTGTTAAGAAAAAAGAAACGAAGTAAAGAAGAAGTAACATATCGATCGATTTAAAACCATTGGCTAAAAAGAAAGAATACAGCTAAAAACTGGGCGCGTGGCCAAGCTAGGTTGAAGAATAGGAGTTCCTATTCTTTCTAGAAATGGCAACAGACTTTTAAATTTGGGTCTCTCAAATGATGAAATCTGTCGATCGAGGGTTCAAATCCCTTCGCGCTCACCATTTTTCTTTAATACGGCTGTTTATCCTTTTCATTTTTTTCTTCTATTGAGTTTTCTTTGATTTTTTTCCCTAAAGCCACTTTTTTATATCTTCATTCTTTTTTTCAATTAGGTTGTTTTTAATGTCCGATCCTACCCAAACTCATTCCCATCCTCAATCTTCCTCCCTTGACATCTTTCAATGTACTCATCTTACCTGTAAAGAATTCTTTCAACCTACCATTATTTTTGATAATGGCTCCTCTCACTTCCCTCATCTTTTCTTTCAATGTCCTTACTGCAAAAGTTTCTATTCCGCCCCTTTTACTTACACTCAAGAAAATGATACTGTTGGTATAGTTCTTTTAACAGCTCCTGTAATGGATGATAAAGATTCTCGCTTTGTCGCATCTTAATTTACTAACTTCTATTTTTAAGGCGCCTTTTTTTTATTTCAAAATGGTTACTTCTTGCGTTAAAAGGCTATTAAGACCTCAAATAAGTTAGAATTGCTTATTTTATATTGATTTATAATATGTAATATTTTTGGAAATCGTTTTTAATGTGGTTTGTGTCTTTCTTACTAAATTATTAACTAATGAATTCTCTTTTCTAAGATCGTTTTCCCCGATTTGCAGAAATGGCTTTATAAGTCTTTTTTTAAATGGTGATAAGTCTTATCAAGGATGATATAAATAGGTCACTTAGAGGAAAAAATGACACGAGTATTAAGCCATATATTACGCGATGCGGCAAGAGCCACCCATTTTTGTGATGATTTAGTTAATCGTCTTTCTTTTTATTACGGCAGTCGCACAGCGTTACAAATTATTGATGCAACTCGAAGCGGAACCAAATACACCTATATTCAAGTTGATTTATCAAAAACTACCCCCGAGAAATTATTGGCAAAATTAAATGAAAACGATATTCATGGCCATTTACTTGAACCTTTTGACGATATCCTGGCAATTGAACTTACTGTAAGGAATTTAGAAAAAATAGCAAAAGCTTTAACAGGTAAAACCGAAGAAACAGAAGAATCAGAAGAAGAAGTTGAAGAAATTGAACCATCTTATCGCCTTCTTACCAGTCTTAGCCATTTCAAGGTTTCATCTACTCCTTTACAATCACTTCCTCAAGTGGCTCTTAAAAGAGACGCCGCAATGAAAGCAATTATTGGACAGGATATTGTTTCCGGTTCTATCGTGAAAATGACAGAGCCTATAGAGCCTGATAGTCCTTTACTTATTGTAGACAAATATGAAGTACCTCTAGCAATAGGAATAGCTTTGATGAAAGGGAAAGAAATGGATATTAGTCCCGGTCGACCAATAATCAGAGTTACTCATCCTTTCCTCGATTTACCTCGCTTTGGTTCTTTGAGAACCTATATGCATGGTGATTTTTCACAAATGACCCTACCCTCAATCTTAGCAGTAAAAGCCCTAAACCCAAAACCTAACGATAAGATCTTAATAATAGGTGGAGATAACGGAGAAATGGCAAGCTATGTTCTTGAACTTACAAAAGGAAAAGCGTCAATAACTTATCTTATACGAAATAGTGTCCAGCGAAAAGAAATCCAAAGAACATTAACGAGAGTAAAAAGGGAAAATAAAGTAGAAGTTTTACCAGATGACTTAGTTGGTTTCTCTCGTCAGAGAAAACCACCCAAATTTAATAGAGTTATTATTGAGATGCCCAACTCAAGAACAGGATTAAGACCTAATCTTTTTGATGAAACAGATGAAAAAGCATCAATATCTTTTGCTAGGATTCAAACTCAATCATTACGACATTTAGCTAGACTTCTTGAAAAGAACGCCATAGTCGTCTATTTGACCCATTCTATTGATGCTACAGAGAATCAAGAAGTTCCTTCAGCAGCATTTAGGTTAGGAACCGGTCCAAGAAGATTCTTCATTCCTGAGCCTCTTCCCTCTGATTTTGCTCGCTTTGGTATGACAAAAGAATTTCAATTTCTACCCGACTTTGGAAATCCAGACTTAGGTTTATCTTTGAACGAAAAATTCGATGATGATATCAAAAAGACACCTCCTTGGCTTTTCATTGACCCTAGAGTTACTGAAAGTGATGCTGGTTTTATCTGTACTATGAAGTATGGAGCCTAAAGTTAACAATTCATCATTCTTCTACTGGATTTAGTCTTGAAAGTATCTAACCAAACGACCTTTAAAGGCATTCAGCTCTTAATGTTTCTATGGACATTAACTTACTGATTGGTATGGTTCTCGCACTAATAGGTTATACTGTAATCAATCTCGGTCTTGTTTTGGAAAAAAAAGGGCTTGATTCACAATCAAAAATCCTTGAGACAAGTTTTTCATCGAATGTTCGTAATTTCCTTAACAATAAAACTTGGCTACTTGGTCTATTAGGAACTGTTGTAGGAACTTTGGTAAGTTATGTGGCTCTTGTTTTTGCTCCAATAACTGTTATACAGGTCTTTTTAGGTGTAGGTTTAAGTTTTTTGGCTCTTTTTTCATTTTTTCTATTAAATGAAAAACTTTCAAGATTTGAGTTATTAGGTATTGTAATCGTGATTATTGGTGTAGCTTTACTTTCAATCATAGCTGAGGCATTCAAAACTGCAGAAAACGATCTTGAAAACCTTAAGAGTCTTATCAATTCAAAGGAAAGTATACTGTTTGTTGTTATATTATCAGTAGTACAGATTATTCTATGGTTTACTGGTAAAAAGAAAAGAAATGCAATCACAGGCATTAGCTTTGGTTTAATTTCCGGTGTATCTGCAGGCTTAGCTCAACTTTACATGAAAGGGATAATGGGTGGTCTAAAGGACTATTTGAAAACTCCATCCGAATTAACCTTTCTCATTTGGCTGTTTCTAATGGCAGTTTTTCTAACTATTTCATTTATTACGCTACAAATGGGTTTTCAATATGCGGCAGCCACACACGTAGCTCCATTATTTAATATAAGTGCATTAATAATTCCTGTCGTTGGCGGAGGAGTAATTTACAAAGAATGGTCTACTTTATCAACAAACGAGACAATTATTGCAATAACTTCTCTTTTGATAGTCTCTTTTGGGGTATTTCTGCTTTCTGTAATGTCAAACCTTAAAGAAACGAAGGAAACTTCAGAAGAAAAACGCTAGTAATAACTTTGTATTTCTATCTATACACAAGATAAATTTTTTTTTGCAGTAAGAGAATACTATCTCACTATAAAATAAATAATCGATAGGTTCATCAAGATTTCAGTTAATTCTTATAAAATGGCTAGTAAAAAAGCTGCTTATGCAATTGTAACAGATTCAACCTCTGATATATCACTTGAAGATGCCAAAGAAATGAATATAACTATTGTTCCAGCATGGGTTATCATTAACGGTGAAGAGTATAAAGACCAGATAGATATAACAAAAGAAGAGTTTTTTGAACTAGCTAAAAAAGTGGATGGAAAAGTACCAAGATTAAGTACATCTACTCCCTCCGCAGGTGAATTTTATGAATATTTTGAAGAATTGGCAAAAGAAAATGAAGAGATTTTGGCAATTCATCTAACTAGTAAGCTTAGTGGATTATATCAAACTTCAGTACTGGGAGCATCCATGGTAAAAGATAGAAATATCAAACATGTAGATTCTTTATCAGTTTCTTGGGGACTAGGTTTTTTAGTTAAAATTGCCGTTCATATGAGATCTGAAGGGAAAAGCATTGATGAGACCATTGAGCTTTTGGAAAAGATGAAGAAGAAAGTTCAAGTTCTGGCAATTTTTCATGATTTAAGTTATGCAAAAGCCGGAGGAAGACTTAGTACTCTAAAATATTATTTTGGGAGATTTTTGCAACTATTACCAATCATAGAGGTAAAAGATGGCACGATAACGACTGGAGGAGCAACTAGATCAATGAAAAGAGGAGTAGAAAAAATGATTGAAAAAATCATAAAAAACTCAACAAAAGAGGAAAAAGTATGGATTGCGGTAGGTCACTCAGGAGTAGAGGAGTTAAAAGATTGGCTCAAGGAGAAGTTTCTAAACGAAATGAATGTGGAGTTTATGAAAGAATTCTTCTTAGGTTCGGTTTTAGGAGCACATATCGGTCCTGGAGCAATTGGTGTTTTCATGGTTCCAAACTGGAAGACTTTTGAAAATCAAGAATAATGAGTTTTTATATCATTTATCTGAATAAAAGCGTATACAATTATCTATTATAACAGATTAAAGAGAGATCAAGCATTCTTGATTATTCTTCTGATTTTTAAACTTATTTTAATAACATTTAAAACTTAAATTAATTGTTTTTAATTTCCATTTCATTATGTTTATATTTATTCAGTCTTAACCTCATTAGTAAGATGATAAAGGCAATTTACTTGATCTCCAGTGGAGGCATACCTCTATATTCTAAAAACCTTACCGAAAGTAAGGATATAACTGAGGTAACCCTTTTCACAGGAGGCATTTCCGCACTTCAACAATTTCTATTAGAAACAGATGTAGGAGTAGCTAAATCATTTAAAACAAAGACAAATGAGCTTTTCATTGAATCAACTCCAGATTATGCAGTTGTTTTAATTACAGGATTAGATGATACTTATTCGACAAAAGAAGTAATTGATTTAATAGCTTCTATAACTCAGAAATTATCATTCACTCTTTCAGGAATGGATGACTTTGGGCAAATAACTTATCAGCAAGAAGAAGAAGAAGAAGAA
>DAOWED010000105.1 GCA_030638685.1 Candidatus Heimdallarchaeota archaeon
AAATGAATTTAACATTCGCCGATGTAAGCACAATCACCTCAAAGGAGCTAAATTCTGAACAGAAAGAAAGCGAATGTAATGATAAAAACCAACAAAAAAAAGATCAATTGGAAAAAGAATCATGCTCAGAAAAGGAATACCCCACGGAACAATATGCAATTAGACCCGTAAAAGAGCAAGATTATGATTTATTACTTCGATGTACAGTTGCATTAATCTCAAATCATCATGTAAGAATAGCAATAAGGAATGATTTGATTAAAGTTGAGGATGGAATTGCAATAGAGGATGAAATAGCGAGAAAATTTTTGAGAAAAATACGGTTTTTTGATGCTTCAATAGGTTTGACAAGTAAGCAACGAATGAAAAGAGTTTTTCAGAGAAAAAGAAGAGGAGGAAAAACAACAAAACCACTCCCAGATAGTGTAAGAGCTGTTAATATCCAAAATAGAATTATTCTAGCAACCAGATCTATCAACGATTTTTATTATACGATGATGAAGATCGACCCAAGAATGATTGATCTATTATTATCTTGGATTTTTTCAGTTGAAGAGGATGATGATATAGTCACTATAATGGTTTCAGCCGATTCAGATCTAGGGTATCTAATGTATATTTTATCAAATGCTTACGCCAAAACTGCACAAAATTATCATGGTTCAGTGATAACCACTTGTAAAGGTGTTGAGGGAAATGCAGTAATCTATAACGTTTCCATGGCTGCAGCGAAAGTATTTGCTTTCTTTTTACGATCTTATATTGATGAGGAACAGAAAAGGAAAGCAATGATAGCAGAACAAGCGATTCAAGATTTAGTTCGAGAAGACCCTATTTGGAAGGTTGTTGAACAAAATATCGAAATCGCTTCAATTGATGGTACACCGATAACAGAAATAGATATTTTGATAGAAAACAGCAGAGATCCAGGTTATTTCTTACTAGTGGAAGTGAAAGATTATTCATTCTGGAAGCACTGGATACATGGAGGAGGAATAACTTCAAGAAAAGAGTATTACGAAAAGGCTGCTGAAAAACTGCTTACAAAAGAACAGTATATCAAAGAAACGCATGAGTATCATACGATAGAGAAAGTAATTGTCTCGAGTATACCAGAAATATGGGATAGAGTAGACGACATTGAAATAATAGAAATGATGCGATTTAGAGAGTATCTAAAAGCAAAAAGAAAAGGAAAGAGTGCAAGAGCATATTTCAAAAGAGCTAATTGGTTACAAGCAGGAAATGCAGATGTAGAACTGCCTGTTGATGCATATCATAGGCTTATCACACTTCTCGAAGGAGAAAAAAAACTCAGTAGAATGTATGAACGGTTAAAAGAATTAGAAACAGAGCATCAAAAAACACTTAAAGAACTTGATAATGCAAAAGAGCAAAGATATCAGGCAAATGAAGAAGTAAAAGAAATCAGATGCAAGTTAAAACCGTTAAAGGAAGATAGAGAAGAGTTAAATATTCAAGTCCATGAGATAAATGAAATACCAGAAAAGAAAAAAACTCCTTTCTGGGCCGATAAAAGGGCTTATGTTTTGTCGAAAGCAAGAGCTAAACATCAAGAATACTTGATAATACAAGAAGAAGAAACAGAAAAAAGAAAAGAAGCAGAAACAGAGCATCAAATAGTCTGTGAATTAAATGCTGCAGAAGCAGAATTGGAGTGGGAGATCCGATCGATTAAGAAAGAAGGATTTATGCTAAGAACATCCTAAAACATTTTGAACCTAGCTTAAAGGATAGAAAAAGGTAATGGAGAGGAAAAGCTCAGAAAAACTGAGATATTTTTTAGATAGCCACTCTTCGGGGATTAAGATAAAGGAGTTCCTCTTGAGTATCAAGCTCGATTTTTTCAATTTCTCCTTTCTTGATCATTTTGACTACCTTCTTAAGACGACTTTCAACATCTTCCATGAATTTAATGGCACCAGCAAAAGTGATTAAAACATTCAGAAGCTCAAGTTTTGGCTTGAATCCTTCAGTGAAGTCAATGTTCCACTGACCACCAATATCAAATCGCTTTCCGTCAATTCTAGCTATTTGAGTATCACCATTCTTATAAACGGTATAGTCTTCTCCCAAACTGATTCTATCTTTTCTAATGGTGAAAAAATCAACATGATTGTCGTATACTATTTCAAAAGTATAAAGGTTAAGTTTCCATTTATGAGTCTTGTAAACTTTTCTGATATAAGTTAATCTTTCACTCTTTGATTCATTTATCATAAAGAATGGTGTGCCATTATCACAAGATAAGGTGTTAGCAATAGATCTTGCTGTTAATTCTTCTAATGTTGCTTTCCAGCCCAATGAATCAGTGAAGTACTTAATTATTAATCGTTGTTTTTCGATTTGTTCCTCTTTCCAGGCTCCTTCTCTTATAGCAATATAGCCTATCTTTTCACCATCTTTACTAACTTCCCCGATAATATCAGTATCTTTTGTGAATTGTCTGCTTTTAGCTCTTTGTTGCTCTTTCTTTTTGATACCCATCTCAACACGATGAACACCTGTTCGCCACATATCAACGTTGTATCTCAATTTGACTGCTTTCTTCTCAGCAGCTTTCTTTTTGGAAGCTGCTTTCTTTTTAGGAGCTGTTTTAGCTTTCTCTTTGCTCATAAAATGATAAAGTACATTATTCCATATTAAGGTTTTCAATTTTTCAACAAAAAATCAATAAAAAGTTTCAAATTTCTGAGGTCAAGCCAAAAAGCTCTAAAATCATCCGTGTGAAAATAATAAGTGACTTACTCATCTCCTTCATTCTGGGTACCGGGACACGTAACCGGTTTTTTCACTATAAATTGGTCTGAAAAACCGTTAGAAGCAGGTTCTACAGGTGCTGGATTTAGTATAGCTGAAGGGGTAACAACTACGATAAGGCTTTCAGATAATGTCAACGAGAAAGAAATTGAAGTTAATTGGAATGGATCCCTTATCTCCGGGGAAGTGACAAAAAAAGTTATATCAATAATGGAAGCAGATTATAGCACGGTTACTGAAAGAATTATTGAGGTAAATCATACTTCCAACCTTCCTATGGGTTGCGGGTTAAGTACTAGTAGTGCAGGTGCATTAGGAACAGCGATGACAATCTGGAGATTATATGAAGCTTCAAATGAAGAAGAGTTAGATTTTGAAGCTTTGTGGAATCATGAAGCATCGAAAATAGCGCACATAAGTGAAGTGATACAAGGAACCGGTTTAGGGGGCGTAATAGCTCAGCTAATAAGTGGGCTGGAAATAAGAAAAAAACCAGGTGGACCCAGTGTGGCTGAGATAGTTAGTCTTCCATCTTCTGAACAGGTGTTAATAGCCTCTCTTGGAAAAATAAGCACTGCAGAAGTGATTAGAGCCGATGATTGGAAAGAAGTAATTACAAAAAATGGCAAGAAAGCTCTTATAGAGTTATTAACTAATCAAAAACTCGAAACCTTCCAAAAAATATCATACTCATTTGCACAGCAATGTGACATTATAACACCTAAAGTTAAAGAAATGATTAATAATATTTTAGAAACTGATCCTCAAGCTAAAGTAAGTATGGCAATGTTAGGGGAAACAATCTTTTGTTTTAGTAGCTCATTAGACTTGATTGAAGAAAAACTAAGAGCTGTATTTGGTGAGGAAATAGTTATTCTTAATACTGAAATTACTTCAAAAATACCTTATTTCTTACATTCATAACATTCATAGTTTTTATATTAGCAAAAAAGTAGTATAGTTAGAATAGTAAGAAAGTTAGTTTATACTTAAAGGAGAGTAAAAAAATGACTGGTGAATATGTTCCTGAAAATCATCCACGAACTGAATCATTGCGGATAAGGCATGCAATTATTGATGGTTTAAAGAATAATGTAGTTGCAGAAGCTGGATTAATAGCTCATGGTAGAGGAGAGGCATTAGATTATCTCATTGGTGAAAAAACAAACCCCTTTGCAATAAAAGCAATTGAAGCAGCAGCAGCTCTTTTACTGTTAGCAAAGCACCCAGTATTCAGTGTAAATGGAAATATTGCTGCACTTGTTCCAGATGAGACAATAGATCTTTCAAAAGCTGTACCGTTAGCATTAGAAATTAACCTCTTTTATCGAACAAGAGAAAGAGAGGAAGCAATAGCTCAAGTTTTTACAAGTAGAGGAGTCTCAGAGGATTCACTTCTAGGGATAGCTTTAGACAAAAGAACAGAGATTGATGAAATCACTCATAACCGGAGAATAGTAGACAATCGAGGAATAAATGTAGCTGATGTAGTTTTCGTTCCGTTAGAAGATGGGGATAGAACGGAGGCATTAGTAAGTAGAGGACAAAAAGTAGTAACTATTGATCTAAATCCGTTAAGCCGAACTGCTCAAAAATCACATATAACTATTGTTGATAATTTGGTAAGAGCAATGCCTATCTTAGTTAACAAAGTAAATCAGTTGAGTTCAAATTCAAAAGAACAACTTGAAAAAATAATTTCAGATTATGATAATGATCTGATTTTAAAAGAAGCAGAGAAGGCAATACGTTCTATATAAACTACCGATTATTCCATAGAAATTGAACAACTATTAAACTAAATTAGAAGAATTAGAACTTTTCAAGAATATTTTCTTATTGATATATTATTAGAAGCGATGTACTAAGAATAGAACACTATTTTTTTTCACTATGTTTCAAGTTTACGTTTCAATAGTGAAACACAAGTGAAACAAGTTGAAAGTATAGTATTATAGGTTATTTCACCCAAGTAACAATTATGATCCGAAATCAACCATCATCTTCAGAATTTTCATTACAAATGAAAAAGGCCTTAGAACGGCTTGAATTAGATATTTCTGAACTAGGTGATTCAATAGCAAAAGAAACTCATTTCAAAATACTTTTTTTTGTGTTAAAAGGTAAGGTTGACTTTGTTTTTATATAGGTGAAAAACCATGACTAAAAGAAAAATAATCAAAGTTGCTGGCTTATTTCTATTAGCTTCTATTGCCATGTCAAGTGTAATTGCGGCTAATACAAATCAAACAACTAATTTCTTAGATATGCTAGGAATAGAATTGAATGGAGAAGAAATCCCCACTTATGACTATTCAAATGCACAAATGACTGAAAATGAAGTGTGGACAGTGGTATTAAATTATCCTGATACAATTAGCTTCATAGATGAGAACCCACAAGCTGAACGAAGTTTATCATTTATTGATGATTACTGGTATGCTGATCTTTTTGTAGAAAAGAATAATACACTTCTTTGGTGTAATGTAGTAGTAGATGATATTACACAAGAAGTAGTAGAGTTTTATTCCTCAGAAGTAGAAATTTCAACAGACTCTTATGATATTGAATTTGTAGAGGCAACCTTAACAGAAGAAGAAGTACTAACAATCGTACTAAGCATGGCTGAAACACAAGAATTTTTAGCTCTTTCTGAAAGTATTGATCAATTCGTTTGGTATGATGGATCAGGTAGCTGGAGAGTAGAGTTCATGAATCCTGAAAATCAACTTCAATATGGTTGGGTCTATTTAATAGATCAAACAGGAGAAGTAGAATCCTTTGAATTTGTGAATATTGAAACACAGTTGACTGAAGAGGAAGCACTTGCAATTGCATTGACTGATGCTGATGTTTTAGATTGGACACAAAATCATGAGTATGAAGTTGAGATTAATCTAATTCAGAGTTGCTATTTTACAAGCAGTGATATAGTCAATAATACAATGATGGTTGAAATATCAACAGATGTTTCTGAAGAAAGTGTTTTCTGGATGGTTCAGTTTTTGGAAACTGGAGACATTGAAAACGAGCAAAATCGTTTTATTTACTATAATCCTGTTGAAGTAGTAGTAAATGATGCCACTGGTGAGATAGAATCGGTTTTCTTCGGAGAGGATTATACTGATCCTTTCATGATTGAGGCAGAAATGACAGAACAGGAAATACTTGATCTTGCTCTTTCATTGACAGAAGTTCAAGAATTCCTAGCTCTATCTGAAAGCATCGAATATTATGCCTATTATGATGGCTATGGATACTGGTTGGTTGATTTCCTTAATCCTGATAATTATTTACAATATGGTTATCTAAACATCAACGACCAAACCCAAGAAGTGGAATATTCATACTTCATGATGTTAGAACCTACTCACACGGAAGAAGAAGCAATTGCAATAGCTTTAGCTGATGCTTCAGTTCAAGACTGGATAAGTGAAGTTGGTTCTTACGAAATATATGCTTACGCAATGATTTGGTATGAGTTTGATGAAAATACAGGTGAGGAAACTGAAGTGCTATACTGGATAGTTAACTTAATGTCCGATGATTCAGGCATTGATGTGTTTATTGATGACCTTACAGGTGAAATAACTGAAGTATTTTTCTATGATTGGGATGACAGTGAACACGGAGTTAACTTTCCTGGAGAACTGTAAAAAACCATCAATCTAAGCCAGTTAAGATTATTAAAAAGGGACGAAAAGCAAGGGAAAACCCGAGCTCTTCATAATATCTTAACTCTTTCCTCTCCTATAATCTTTTCTGTAGAAATTAACTTTGAAAAACAGATAGTTTTTTTATCCGTTCAATTAAAGTCACTCTATTGGTATTCTTCTCTGCTTCGCCTCCCTTTATTTTAACAAACAATTAGCGATACATTTATATATCAGTTTATAGTGATTTCAAATATTCATTAATGAAGATTAAAGACTAGTAGATAGTTAAAACTAGTCACTAGTCACAATTAATAGTATAATGGAGAAAAAAAAATGTCAATAGCTAACATTGGTGGGCAACCCGTTCTAATCATGAGAGAAGGAACCGAGAGGACACAGGGAAAGAATGCTCAGAAGAATAATATAACCGCTGCCAAAACAGTGGGTGAAGCTGTCAGATCAGCTTTGGGACCCCGTGGTATGGACAAGATGCTTGTTGAATCTTTTGGTGATGTTCTTATCACAAATGATGGTGCAACCATCTTAAAATCATTAGATGTTCAACATCCTGCTGCTAAATTTTTAGTTGATTTAGCCAAGACCCAGGATGATGAAGTTGGAGATGGAACCACCACAGTAGTCGTTATGGCTGGTGAATTATTATCCAAGTCAGAAGGATTAATTGATTTAGGTGTTCACCCAAGCATGATTGTTGAAGGTTTTAGAAAAGCACGAGAAATAGCCTTGAACGCTTTAGACGAACTTGCTACAGAAGTCTCTTTTGATACTCACAAGCTTTTACTTGAAACAGTAGCCACTTCAATGGGTTCAAAACTTGTTTCTGGTTATAAAAACGAGCTTGCTGAACTTGTTATTGAAGCCTCTAAATGTGTGGTTGAAGAAAAAGAGGGTAAACCTTTTATTGATATTGATAACATTAAGAAAGTCAAGAAAGTTGGTAAAGGACTTGATGCAACTGAACTAATTAAAGGTCTGCTCATCGATAAGAACGTTGTTCACAGTGGGATGCCAACATCCGTCAAAGATGCTAAAATCGCCTTAATTAATCAAGCATTAGAAATCCAAAAAACAGAGTTTGATGCCAAAATTAACATCTCAAGCCCTGAACAAATCCAAGAATTCTTAGACCAAGAACAGGGAATGCTCAAAAAAATGAGCCAAAAAATAATTGACGCTGGAGCAAATGTTGTTTTTGCACAAAAAGGAATAGATGACTTAGTTCAGCATTACTTATCAAAAGCCGGTATTATGGCTGTTAGACGAGTTAAGAAATCTGACATGGAAGCAATCAGTGAATCAACCGGTGCACGCATATGCACAAGACTAGATGACTTAGCCAACCCTGATGTTCTCGGTACAGCTGGTTCAATTGAAATGAAGAAAATTGCTGATGATGACATGTTATACATTGAAGATGTTCCCTTCAGTAAAATAGTTACTATGCTAATTCGAGGAGGAACAACCAATGTAATGGAAGAAGCAGAAAGAGCTATCCATGATGCAATCTGTGTTGCAAGAAACTCAATTAACGATGGAATAATTATTCCCGGCGGAGGGGCTCCTGAAATTTTTATAGCTATTGCCCTCCGTAAATTTGCTGATTCTCTCCCTGCCAAACAAAGGTTAGCTGTTAGAGCCTTTGCTAATTCATTAGAAATTATTCCAAGAACACTTGCTGAAAACAGTGGTCAAGATCCTATTGAAATCATTGGTGAGTTATATAATGCCCATAATGATCCTTCACGAGGAAAAACATACGGTTATGATCCTGTCCTCGAAAAAGTTAATGATATGACTACAACCGGAACTTATGAACCAATCCGTGTTAAGAGACAAGCCATTGACTCAGCCTCAGAAGCAGCACAAATGCTCCTCCGAATTGATGACATCATTGCTTCCAAAGGTGGTGGCGAAGGTGGAATGCCTCCTGGTATGGCTGGAATGCCCCCCGGTATGGGTGGAATGCCTCCCGGTATGATGTAAGTTTAATGAAAATTAACTCTTAATCAACTCTCTTCTCCTCCATTTTTCTTTTCTTCATTTTTGTGGTACCTTAGTTAGCTTTTTATTCCATGTATTCTTTCTCAATTAGTTACTATGTCTAAATCAAAAAGAATTAAACTTGTAGACGATGATGATACCGATATAATTGAAAGCTTAAAAGAGCGTCCCTCCGGTGCCCCTGCTTTAAGTATCCTCCTTTCCAAAGACCGTGTATTAAGTGATCAACTTCTCGGTTTATCTATTGAAGAAGCTACTATTGTTAAACTCAAAGTTTCTCTTGATGAAGCTAGAACTTCCCGCTTTAGATGGATGTTGTTAACTTATCTTTTACTTGGTTCTATCATTCTTTTTGCTTTTATCAATTGGACTCTCATTTTTGATTAACCTATTTCTTGCTTTTGACCTTCTTAATACACTTTTAATGAGTTACTACTAAGGTAGTTACACAGTAACAATCTTTATTAGTAAGAAGAGAGAATATTGATTGTAGTTATACCCGGGTTAATCTTGCAGTATTTATAAAAGATCAATCCGTAGATAATTTGAAGTGGTTTGGTTAATAGTAATTGAAATAATAAGGAGAATAGTTCCCTTTTTTTTAAAAAACTAATAGCACAAATACATGACCAGAGTTATTAAACGGTGAAAATATGGCTCAAAATCCTGTAAACAGTGTTTTACAATTTATTTATAGTATGCTTATAATGGCGTTTGAATCTTTAGTACTTGCTTACAAACAAGTGATTAGAAAACCGCAAAAAAATATAGGGATTATTCTAGGGATTGCTTTAGGTGTGGCTTTACTTGCAGGAGTAGTAGTAGGTATTGATAGCTTAAAAGCCGGTTGGAAAGAAGGTTTTCTTCATTCTTTAGGAAATGGAGACGCTTATATTTATTATAGCGAGGAAACGCAAGCAGAATTGTTTGATTATTCATTTTACGACTTTTTAAATGAATCATTAAACAGTGATGTTTTGTTAGGAACAGAAGCAATGACTGGAAGATTAGAATTATACGGTTCAGTATATTTTGATAAAGAAGGAACATTGCAGCCGGGAGTGATAATGAAAGGGATAGACCCGGATGAAGTGGGTTTTGAAGATTTTTACAAACACTCAGATAAATCAGAAAAGCTTTT
Source organism: Candidatus Heimdallarchaeota archaeon (assembly GCA_030638685.1). Taxonomy (GTDB): domain Archaea; phylum Asgardarchaeota; class Heimdallarchaeia; order Heimdallarchaeales; family DAOWED01; genus DAOWED01. The sequence continues at coordinate 9,601 of DAOWED010000105.1, forward strand.
CCTTTCAGATTTAGCAGCGGATGAAGTATTCATAGGCTCTGCTTTAGCTGTAGAGATGAAAGTTGAAATTGGCGATTTAATCGCAGTTTCATAT
>DAOWED010000147.1 GCA_030638685.1 Candidatus Heimdallarchaeota archaeon
ATGAAAAAACAAACCTTTTCTGTTGAAATAGTTGAGCGTTCAATGGATCATGAAACAATCTTCCTGAAAAAGCTGAAGGAATTTGACGGGATGAAGAAAATGAAAATGCATATTTTTTCTCCTGACGAAGACTTTGATACAGAAGATTTCATTTGGAAAGGGGAGACACTTCACGAAATAGACGAACATGAATGCAGTGATGATATGCATATTGAGAAAACTTGTAAAGTGATACATGAGTGTTTAGCCATCTAAACTATCTTATCCATTCATTTTAAAATCCGTCGGAATAGATCTATTTCGACGGATTTTTTCTATTCCTTGACCCTTATCTTTTAGTTTTGCAAGATGTTCATCTGTGATGCTATTTTCTTCACACCAGTCTTTTGGTAATCCAACTATGAAAGTTGCCCCTCCTGTTTTTTGCACCTTTCTAGTCCATTGTTTTGTTTCTTTTTCACTCACGATAGCTAGAGGTATTTTATACTATATATATATATCTTTACAACCTTGCACAAATTATAGATAAAATCAAAAATCAATAGTTTAAGTATTTACAAATTAAAAAAGATTGAACAAACAGGTTAAAATGCTTGTTCAGTGTTAATGGGAGTTGAGTTATTTACTTGCAAGTTCTTCTTCAAGTTCTGAAACTTTCATCTGCAAATCTAGAACCTTTTTCTGGAAAGAATCTGATACTTCAGCTTGTATTCGTTCAAACTCTCCTTTAGCTCTTTCAAGTTCTTCTTCTGCTTTTTCCATTCTAGTCTTTATTTTTTCTACTTCAGAAGTGCTTAATGAATCTGTCATTGCTTGTTTTAATGCACCTTCAACAGCACCACCAGGAAGATCAAATTTTGAAGCTATGATATTTTCTAGTGCTTTTTTTTCTTCATCAGCTTGTTTCTTAATCTGAGTAGTTTCATCTTTAAGACGTTCTTCTAGATCCCTTCTGATTAAGCTTTCATTACTCAGTTGAGATCTTATCTCTTTAATTTGGGTATTGAGATTTTCAAGGTTATTCTGTTCAACCCTTACTCTTCTTGATGCTGTTTCTGAGTCTTTTTTTGCCGATTCCATCGTTTCAGCTATTTTTTCTCCGACTTCATGCCAGCTAATAATATAATCTTGAATCATCGGATGTAGAACTGCCCAATATTCGTCCACTAAGTCTGATAATTCATCATATGCGGCATTACTGATACCTTTTGGAAGTTTAAATGAAGGTTTTCCTTCACTCTCCCAGAATGGTTCGTAATCCGGTATGTATTCATCTAAATCTCTTGATGCCTTTCTCCTAAACATTTTCATCATCCAGCTTCGTACTTGAAATAATTTTACAATTCTGAATTAAAAATATATTGGAGTAGTCATTCTGAAAAAAAAACTCCTCCCCTTGTAATTTTTGATATTTTCACGATAAACTGCTCTTTTAGCAGTATTTATCGCTTATCTTCTCATTCTTCGTACTCTAACTATTGTTCTTAATGAGTCATTCTTTGGTGTTTGAATATTTCTTCGTAGTAGTTGTGGGTCTCTTGATGCGTAAACTAAAAATCCGTCCATTTTTGTTTTCTCCATTTGTTTGGTTCATTCTAATTATTGGAAAAGTATTATATAAAGATTATTATTAGAATTATTGGAATGGTAGAATTTACTAGACCAAGCGGCTAAAAAATGGACTAAAACGATAATTGGAAAGAAATAAAAAGATATGAATTTAAGGAAGAAGGAAAGGAAGGAAAGAGAGAATAAAAAAGATATAAGTGAGAAAAAACCCAAAGTATATAAAGGCAATAACAATTATTAGAATGAAAGAGCAAAAAACACTAAGCGGTATAACTATGAATGAAGAAGAAAAGGGGAAAAAAGAGGAAACAAAATATATGGGAAGGATTTTAACAGCAGCTCAAGATAGGAGATTTTCAACAGCAATGGACATATGGGCTGTGATCTTGCATTCGAGCGTAAGATACACCTATTTTGATGAGGAAGGAAAGAAAATAAACGGATTAACAGCTAAAGATTTGGCGACCAGGTTGAATATGACTTTAAGCTCGGTGTATCATAATTTAAAACTATTACGCTCAGAAGAAATAAATTTACTGGAAACTAGTGAAGTAACAGATGAAATAGCTCAGAGAAAGATAAAACAAACAGTCTATTCAATCCCAAAGGAATATGAAGAAGAATTTTTAGAACTTTACTATTCACAGATAGAAGAGAAAGGGATCAGAAAATATCATAAGGAATTATCATACTTTAATACATTGAAGTTAAAGGGAGTACTATCTCATTATAGTTCACTACTACATAGGGATAGATTACTGGTAGACGAAGAATCAAACAAAATAAAGGACTGGTACTCAAGATGGCTCAAACCTTTAGATTTTGAAACATACGGAACCTTCCCTGTAGCATTATTTTTACTCGAAAGAGAAGAAGTGATTAAAATAATGACAGCGATGAACAAGGCAATAGACGAGATATTTAAAGATAAAAAAGAAGATGCTGAAAGAGGAGAAACAATCTCATTTGCTTACTTTCTATTCCCAGCATATACTGAAGAAATGGTACAAAATGAATGGCTCAATAGAGAAGAGTTTGAAGAGAGAGTAAAAGAATTGAAGTCACAAGAAACAAAAATTAGTTGTGAAGAAGATCATGAAACATTTTTCAAATATGAAATGGAGTGCCCAGTCTGTGGTGCCAAGAAGAATTAATGAGAAGAAATCACAATTCAATTTCAAAACATAATTCCTAAGAAGCTATTTACTAACTCTTATAAAGAGAAAAATGAGAATTAATTAGAATTATCAAATAAATAATGGGCAGATAAAAATGACGAGTGAAGATGCAGATATTTATTTAAAAATTGTTTTACTTGGAGACGCAGCAGTTGGGAAGACCAGCATTAGAAGAAGATACTTAGGGCAAGGATTCCAAGTAAGTCATCATGCAACCATAGGAGCAGACTTCAGCGCAACTGTTAGAGAAATAGACGAGTATAAGATGAATTTTTCAATCTGGGATCTTGCAGGACAGCAGACCTTCGAAAGTGTAAGAACAATGTACTATAGAGGTTGTTTCGGAGGATTAATATTATTTGATGTTACCGATGAATCATCATTCGAGAACCTTAAAGGATGGATCGATGAACTTTGGAAAAATTCGGGAAGAGGAAAAATACCATTTATTCTTTTAGGTAATAAATACGATCTAGCTGAAGAAGGGAAAGAAATCGTTTCAGATGAGAAAATAAATCAATTTATAGAAAAATTAAATCAAGAAGCAGAAGAGAATGATTTTAAGATTACTTACTTAACTACAAGTGCAAAAACAGGTCTTAATGTTGATGAAGCTTTCAATATCCTTGGAAGAACAATAATGAAATGGGTTGATAGCGATAAAAAGTGATCAAAAAAGTAATTTGCTCATAAATCAAAGTTTTTTATTTGTAATAAGTGAACTAAGTTGAACTAGCTGAACTAGTTGAAGGAGAAAATTTATGTCCCTTGATAATATCATTCAAGAGTTGAAAGATTACAATATTGCGGCTATAACGGCATTAGGAGCAAGTGGAATCACTAGTGTTGGTATGATAGCTCGAGGGGATCATTCTTTAAAAATTAAATTAACGGCAATCAAGATGCTGGGAGAACTGGATAAGAGAATTTGTGTTCCTGAGCTCATACCATTATTATCTCAATCCGACAAAAAAATTAAGAAAAGCGTTATTAAGGCATTATCTATCCTAGGAAAAGAGGGAGTAGAGCAAGCATTTCTTTCATTTCTAAAAATTGAACCGGAAAAAAGGGATTCTACCAGAGAAACTCTAGAGTTATTTTCGGATGAAACTATCAAAAAAGCAATAGATGAGTTAAACAAGATATCAAACGATAGAAGTGTATTACTTGAATTTATTATTAGATTATATTTCCAAAAATTAACAATAAGTGAAAAAACCTCTTACACTGCCTCTACTGAACTTTCAAAGGAATACAACCAAAAGGTCAATCAAGCTGTTAAAGATACTCTCAAACACAAAGATCAGAACCTAGTTAATAATGGAGTTCTCATATGTATAAGATTTCCAAGAATAGCTCGGAAAATGACTAAGGAGATCATAAGTCTATTTTCTGATGAAAATGAGAAAATGAATGTCAAATTAATATTAGCACTTCAATCTGCAGGAACTAATGATGCAATTAAACAGATAGTTAAGATGTTGGAAAGTGAAGAGAATATTTTAGTTCAAACAGCTTTAATCAGTCTTTCTGACCTTAAAGCTGAATCAACAATTAAACCCCTTTTCAAACTCCTTAATCACTCAAGTGAAGACATCCAGAATCAAGTAGTTTTTGCTTTAGGTGAGATTAGATCAGATATAGTGCTCGATGAAACGATAAATCAGTTACATTCCACTGAGATTAACATGAGAATTGCTAAGATTCTATTTTTATTAGCAAAAACTTTCCCAAAAGACCAAATAATGACCAAAGTAATGGATCAGCTCTCAAATAAGAACAAAGAAGTAAGACAAAATTCTCTTAAAGTCCTCCCTATGATTATTAGCCAAAAAAGTGATCTGAATTATGTTTTAGAAGTAATCGTTTCGATGCTCAAAGATAAATCAGATGAAGTTGTGGAAGAAGCAAGAAAAATTCTTTTCAATATAGGAGCACCAGCAATTGATATATTACTGAAAAAAGTAATCTCTCCTAAAAAGGAAGAAAGAGAAATAATTATTGATACGCTTGAGAAATTCGGTCCATTCAATGTCGATTTATGTTTTGATACCTTAGAGTTTATCGATGCAAAGAAAGCTTGTCTTAATGCTTGTTCGATTTATGTTTATGCCAAAACTGACAAATTAAGTAGAATGGGCTATGAAAGAGCAATAGAAGAAGGTAAGCTCAAGAACAAATACATTAATCTGAATGAACTTCTAAAATTAGTTTTCAGTACAGGAACAGATGACCAAAAGATTAGATTTAATGAGATATCACGTTTTGCTGATAAATCAATCATTAATGAATTGGTATCGTCCTATAAAAAAGCCTCTCCGGAAGTAAAACCATCAATAATTAACGTTTTTGCGGATCAGAAAACAGAAGCTACCCTTCCCATCCTTCTTTCAGCTATCAAAGAAAAAAATCACAAAATAAAATTGGCAGTTATTACTGCATTAGGAAGTTATACAGAAAAACAAGCAACATTGGCATTGATAGACCATATTGATTTTGATAATACTGAGATAGCAGAAACTGTACATAAGTCACTCGAAAAACAAGGTAAACAAGCTATTGGAATTCTAATTGAAGAACTTCCAGGTATGAATATAAGCAAGGCTCAAAATACTAGAATCATCCTAAGTAAGGATATCCTACAAGTACTTCACTATCTCAAGAAAAATAATTCAGTTTACTTCCACAAAAAATTTCTTGAAAACATACTTCCACTCTTTGAGGGAGTAAAAATTGAAAAAGAAGAACTTAAAGAATTTTATGAAAAAATCGATGAATATGGGAGTTTTCCATCAGGAGAAGGAGAATACTGGATTATATCAAGTCTATTAGCTGCAATGAAAGATGAATTTATCCTCACAAAGATGATCAACAACCTAAAACTAAAGGATCAAAAATTGATCGAAAAATCAAGTGAATTACTACTTCAACATGGAGAAAGTGCAGCAAAGCAAATAATTAAAAAACTTGAAGGAGCTGCTTTTATTACGGAATATAATAAAATAGCCATCGAAACGCTGTTAAGTAATTTCGTCAAAAATGACATTATAACTCCATTTTTTGAAGGGCTTGAGGGGATAACAAGAGGATACTGTATTAATGCTCTTAGTCAAGCTAAACAAGCACAGATAATAGAAAGCGGAAAGAAGCTTAATACTAAACAAAAAAAGAAAATAAGGAACTTAATTGCTAAGGATGAAGCTGTTAGAAGTATAATAGGAGAAGAGTCAAATTATACTTAATAGACGAAAAATAATCATCAAAAAAGTTTAACTTTTCTTTAAGTTGTGAAATTAACCAATTTAACACGCTTTGAATGAATTGAAAGAATTGAAAGAATTGAAAGAATTAAATTATATTCTCAAATTGATTCTAGATATTCAATTTTTTTATTTTGACTTTTTGCGTATTCAATCTCATCCCTAGTTCCTTGCCCCATGTATCCGTCTTTGTTAATGATATATACTAGATCTGCCATATCAATTTTTCTTCTATGTAATTCCCCAAGCATC
>DAOWED010000217.1 GCA_030638685.1 Candidatus Heimdallarchaeota archaeon
AAGGTTCTCCTGGGGAGCGAAAACGATGAATATTATAAGCAGGGATTGCAGAAAAGGATAAGTCATCGATTTCTATTTTATCTCTAGGATTAAGGACATAAACTTTTTTCTTAAGAGATATTTCGCTATTTAATTTATCCTGACAGATATCTGGTCCGATAAGAATGGTTTCAGAGGATGAAATATGATTAATAGAATCCACATTGAGATGATCAAAGTGTTCATGGGTGGTGATAATAATATCAGCTTTGGGCAAATAAAGTTCTTCTACCTTAAAAGGGTCAATATAGATATTTTTCCCTTTAGCAGTAATTAGAAAAGAATCGTGACCAAGCCATTTGATCGTAATGTCATTGTATTCAAACATTTTATTCACATAAATTAATGATTTTAATCATTGAATGAAATATTATATTTCCGCTCTTACTTAAGTTTTAGTACGGAAAGAGGGATTTGGAGATCAGATGGGATGAGATGGCTTTTTGCTGGTTTTTCTATCTTTCCTTGAAAAATGGATAGTCTTAAAATAGACTTTACCTTAGGAACATCAATGGAAATAAATGTAGATCTACATGCTCATTCTGGTTATGCTGGAGGAACCATGTCGTTAGCTAAAAGTCCTGAAAATGTTGAAAAAAACGCTCTCTCAGTTAAAAAAAGGTTTGAAAAAGCAGAAGAATTAATGAAACTTAAGGGAGTACATCTATTTGGGACTGGGGATTGCCAGTTTCTTGAATGGCAAAATTTTCTTGAAAAAGAATTAACAGAAAGTGAAGATGGAATCTATTACTACAATAATAATGAAATACAATACCTTCTGCAAACAGAACTAATTTTTACTGCAAAAAAAGGTAAAAGATCCAAACAAGTGCATACTATTTTTCTTTTACCTAATCATACTATTTCCAGTGAGATGAGAGATCTTTTCGATAAATGGAACGTTAATCATGAAAAAATGGCTAGGCCATTTCTGGTCTGTGAAACGGTTGAAACCGTTAGTGAGAGAGTTAATGCTATTCTTGATTTAGATCCTTATATAGAAGCCATTCCTGCACATGTGATGACACCTCAAGGTGTTTTTGGTTCAAGTGTAAGAATAAATAGCTTGAAAGAGTTTTTTGGCGATAGTGCAGAACGAATACATGCAGTAGAGACTGGATTATCTGCAGATCCATATATTTTAGGGTTGATCCCTGAACTGGATAATAAAACCTTACTTTCAAACTCAGATGCTCATAGTCCTGCACTTAATAGAATGGCTCGAGAGTTTACCACTCTTAAAATTAATAGGATTAATTATAAGGCGATTATCGAGGCTATAAGATCCAATAAAGTAGTTAGAACATTTGAATTTCCACCTCAAGAAGGAAGATATTTCTTAACAGGTCACAGACCCAGCAGAAAAAAGCCCGGTCTTCATGAAGATGATGAATATTGCATGTTTTCACCGAAATATGTTCCCAAAGGTGATATTTGCCCGATCTGTAATAAGGAATTAACAATAGGTGTATTGCAAAGAGTCTTTGAAATATCAAGAGCTCAAGGAAGCGAAAGAGAACTAGGTGATTTTGTTTCTTCTTCTCCTTTTGTGCAGATGGTACCACTAATTGAAGTAATATTGGCAGGGTTAAACATTTCAACTGTGAGTAGTAAACGAGCCAATAAGATTTATAGAGAAGTAGTAGCTATTTTTGGATCTGAAGCTAACCTTTGGAGCACAACTGCTCAAAAAGCAGAAGAGCAATTAGACGGTGTTAAGCCTGAAATAAAAGAGGCTATTGTTGAGATAAAAAAAGGGAACTTCACCTTCAAACCCTTAGGATATGATGGTACTTATGGTTCACTCACAATTGGTGAAACAAGTGATTTTATGGATATTAACCTCATTAATCACACTTCTAAAAAAGGAGCAATTGATCAATTTTTGTCAGAAACATAGTTAGCTATTGTCTCTCCTTGAAAGATAAACTTCTCGGGAACTATACTTATTATTCTTCCATCGGAAGGAGCAATGATCTCGAAGCTATCTAACTTCCCTAATAGTTCACCTCCAACAATATCACTTCCTGAAGAAATGTTAGGGATGAAAAAACCATCTTCTGGACTTTTGAGTTCAGTAATTTTATCATAGAACTTTGGAGGATTAACTATGGGTTTCATGTCACTAAGAAATCCTAAGGAGTTCAATCCTTGAATAATTAACTCAAGTGTTTCTTGAACGATATCAGTTGGGCAGATCCCTGTTTCTCCTCCACCGGGGAGCTCGATAATGAATGCTGGAATTTGAAGGGATGAAGCTTCAACGAACAGCTGTCCTTTTGCACCATACGATTGTACACAAATATCTAGTGGAAAATGACTGACAAATTTTTTTGAATGTTCATGATCTTGATGAAGAGCAAGACCGTATGTTGAACAATCTCTTCCGCAACAATGAAGATCAAGAATATAATTCATTTGCTTACTTTTAAGCCAGATATAATTAGCTATTTTTTCTGAAAGAGTTCCATCTTCAACTGCTGGAAACATCCTATTCATATCTTTACCATCTATGGAAGTTCTTTTTCTTGAAATGAAGGCTAATGAGTTAACTAATGGAATGATTTCAATTGTTCCTTTTACTTTTTTTTCAGCTAAATATTCTATTAACTCTAAGGCTACTTTTATTGAAGTACCTTCGTTACCATGTATTCCAGCTGTGATTAGTATTTTAGGCTCTCCCGTCCCAAAGCTCCAGCTCTTGGCTTTATGTCCATTTACCTTTGCCAATATTTCTTTTAAAAACTCAGACATTTCTTAATCAACTTCATTAGTTTTAGATTGGTGCTAACTTAAGTATTTTTGCTCCTTATCGAATTTTAGTGTTTAGTGAATCATTTCTTTGTTACAATAAACTATTTATAAACTGAAACCATAGTTCTTTTGCATGGACATGATTGATGAGTTTCGGTTTGGTTTGATGGTGATAAATGGTCAAACTTTTACTAAAGATTTAATTATTTATCCAAACTATGAAGTTCAAGATTGGTGGAGATGTACTTCCCATGAATGCAGTCTTGATGATGTAAACCCCCTTCTTCAGTACTTATCAGAAAAAGGGCTTGATTGTGTTATTTTTGGAACTGGTTTTGATAGCCGGATGGTTATCTGTGATGAAATTTTTGAAAAATTAGAAAAAGAAGGTATACCTTTTGAAGTCCTTCCTACCAATGAAGCAGGCTTACGTTATAACAAATGCTTTAATGAGGGAAAACAAGTAGCTGGAGTTTTCCATATTACTTGTTAATTTGAAAATAATTTTTCTTATCTAGCTCTCTTTGATGCTATTAATCAAATAATAAAATATAGCCTTTATGCTAAAGCTTTGAGCGTTTTAATTGATGCCTCTCTTACTGGAGCATATTTCTCATTAAGCTTACTGTGGTTTAGTCCTTCTATAATTTTCTCTTGATTGCCAAAGCAACCCATTGTTTCAGCTATTTTTAGTCTGACCCATCTTGATTCATCGTTTTGTAGGTGGTGCATTAATGGCTCAATTGATTTTTCATCTGCAATATTTCCAAGGGCAATAACTGCGTAATTTCTTATCCACTCACTCTGTTTACTTTTTAGAACAGAAACAAGCTCTCCTGTTGCTTCTGGGCTTTTTAGTTGTCCCAGTGCTTGAGCTGCATATTGTCTTCCTGCTTCTGATTTATCGTTCATTAGACAATGAATAAGTGGCTTTACAGCCTTATCATTACCTAATTGTCCTAGTGCAACTGCTACATAAGCTCTTACCGTGTTATCTTCATCGTTTTGTAAGACATAAATTAAAGGATCTACCATTGCCTCATCAGCAATTTCTCCAAGCGTTCTTGCTGCCAGTTTTCTCATTTCAGCAGATGCATCATTTAACAGTGCGTGAAGTAGTGATTCTACTGCTCTAACATCTTTGAGTTCTGCTAATGCCCCTGCAGCCATGTATCTGTTTCTGAGATTAGTGTCCCCTTCTAGTATTCTTATTAGAGGATTAACTGCTTTTGGATTGCCTAAAAATCCTACTCCTTGTCCAATAATATTTCTAATAAACTGATCCTCTTCATTTTCTATTATTTCTAGGAACATATCGACTAACTCATCGCTTTGCTCACTATATTTTCCAACGTAACTTAAAACACGTGCAATGCCTCGTTTTACTTCTTGCTCCTTTTCTTCCTTCTCAAAAAGTTCAATTAGAACTGGTACTTTGGCAGCAATTTCTTCTTTTAGCTCGTCTGAAAGTTGCTCAATTGTAGTAGATAGTTGTTTTACTGAAGCATTCCTTCTGAATTTGAACCAGCTATTAAGTCTTTTAACAGCTTTATGAGTTTCATGAGGCATTATATTTGAATTTGAGTAGAACTAATTTAATCTTATGCAATAGTCAGATAGATTTTTCTTTTTTTTTGCCTTCAAGTTTTTTTGTATTGTAAAAATCTTCTTATCATCAAAAATAATAGGCGCTTTTTGCATTTATCACTCTATTTCTGCTTATCTAATTAATTATCTTTTGATAATAACGCTCTCTTCGGGGTTAAGATTATCAAATTTGAATACAAGCAGCATAACTTCATCAGCTTGAGAAGTTTCCCAACTGCCATTATCACCCTGAAACTGCTCAAAAAGAAAGCCACCGTTAACACTTAGTTCGCAAATATCCCCTGATTTAGGTCCTCTATGGTCTTCCCCTTTGACAACTTTCCAAATACCGCATTTTACCCAACCTTCATTATATTGGCTTGTACCGGTATTTGAATGACGACATGAAATGCATGCTCCCGCTTCTTCTAAAGGAGTAATTACGATTAATGCTCCACCGTTTCGATATTTGTTAATTTCTTCATGTGAAAAGCTTTTCATAGCGACACTAATCCGTACCTTTTCTAAAAAAAAATAATATACCAATAAAAACCTTTGTAAATAATTTATAAACTAATGAAAAAATCAGTTATTTTTTATAATCTATAGAATTTGCTTTCATATGCATGATTCTGATCGTCCATCTTGGGATGAATATTTTATGACAATGGCTAACCACATTGCTTCTCGCTCTACTTGCAATCGTAAACATGTAGGAGCAGTAATTGTAAAAGATAAAATGATCTTAAGCACGGGATATAATGGGAGTATTAGAGGAGCGAAACACTGCACAGAAGTTGGTTGTTTAATAGAAAATGGTCATTGCGTAAGAACCATTCATGCAGAAGCTAATTCCATCGTTCAAGCAGCAGCAAACGGAGTTTCTGTAAAAGGAGCAACTATTTATTGCACTGCAAGTCCTTGCTATAATTGTTTTAAACTCATAGCCAATGCGGGAATAACAAGAATATGTTATGGTCATTTCTATAGTGATGATCGCATATATGATTTTGCTAAGGAAATAGGAATAGAGTTAGTTGATCTAAGTGATCTAGAACTAACTTAATTTATCAAACCCAAAAAACTCTCATGTGATTTTTGAGATTTTTGAGATTATGAATTAATTAAAGACAAGTTAATATTCTAAAGCAGCAACTACAGATAGATGGCTTCAACAAATTTCAGTCTTAAAAATTTTTTAATTGCTAATCTACCATTAAACAACTTGATTTATGAAAAGACTGATCTTTCAGAAGAGATGAATGATGAACAGCTGAAAGAGCAATTAGAAGTTCTTCCAGAACTGGAAAAAGGATGTTTGATTGTAGCTAACGATAATTACCGCTCAACACCTACCTCAAGAATTGTGCGATTATTAAGAGAAATGGGGAAATTAACCAAGCCTGCAAAATTTATAATAGCTACAGGAACGCATAAACCTCCAAGTGAGGAATTAGCTATCAACCTTTCAGGGGCAACAAAAGAAGATCAATTATTCATTCACGATGTTTATTCATTAAAAGAGTATTATACTGCTGGAACTACATCTAGAGGAACCGAAGTTTTGATAAATCCAATAATCAAGAAAGTAACTCAAATATTAACAATAAATAGTGTTGAACCACACTATTTTGCCGGTTTTACAGGAGGAGCAAAATCACTTGTTCCCGGAATAGCTGCAAAAACAACCATTGAGACTAATCATCGTTGGGCAATTACTCCAGAATCTAAAGTGATGGAGACGAAAGGGAATCCTGTTTTTGAGGATCTCTGGGAAGCTACTTCACTAGTATTCCCTATTGAAGAAATATTAACCGTTCAATTAGTTAACAATGGTGAAAAAATTGTTAATGCATTTGTTGGGAATTTTACCTCTGCTTTTAAAAAAGCCATACAGTCCTCCCGTAGGTTATTTGGGGTAGCTCTTTCTAAGAAAGTGGATCGATTGATTACTATAGTTGACCCTCCTCTTGATAAGAATCTCTACCAATCCCAGAAAGCACTTGAAAACACTAAAAATGTTGTCAAGGATGGAGGAACACTAGTTTTAGTATCCAAATGTGAGGAAGGTGTTGGTACAAAAGCTTTTTTTGACAAACTTATCAATTTAGGGACAGCAGAAGAAGTAGTTGCTAAACTATCATTTGATACTTATCAGTTTGGTGATCATAAGGCCTTTTACTGGGCAGAACTAGCCACTCGAGTAGAATTATTATTTCTAGGGGATCCTTCTGAGCAAATGGTCAAAACAGCTTTCATGACAAAGATCACTCAAGAAGAGTTAATTAGTCACGTTAATGAATGGGTAAAAAATGGTGATACTGTAGCTTTAGATACAGCTGGAGGCATTTCTGCCTTTTATCTTGATGAAGAATGAGTTTATTCATCTCTATGAATCTTTTAGTGGTTTACCATAATGGCCATGACCCCACGCCTCTAAGTTCTGTTTTTGCAACCTCTAGTTCTTCAGGATAGGGTAAAAATTCAGTTGGTCTGCAGAATATTTTATGCTTGAGATGATTTCCAATTAATAGTTTTAACATCCCAATTAAAGGATATGCATAAAGAATCTCAGAAATATCATTTATTACTTGCTGGAATGATTGTAGCTCAGTAGTATTATTTGAAGTAAAGGCATCAAATACTTCCACACATAGTCCAGGATAAAGGTTTGCAAGTGCAGAAATTGTTCCTGCTCCTCCCACATTAAGAGCTTCACTAAGGTGTTTTTCAAAGCCTACTAGATTAACTCTCTCAGGAAAAGCTTTAGCTATATCTTTAAATGATTCCAAACTTCCCGAGGAATCTTTTACGCCTAAATAATTTTTGTACTGACTTATATGATCCAAAAGTTGAATAGATAACTCATTTCCCGTCATCTTTGGAAAATTATAAGCGATGATAGGCATTTCAGGTACTTGATCGAAAATCATGTCATAATATTTCTTAATTGCTCGAATTGGAGCATTTTTAACATAATATGGAGGAGCAATAAGAGCTGCTTTAGCACCAATGTCATAAGCTATTGAGGTCAGTTCTACCGCGTCTCTTACACTAGCTGAACCAGTACCAGCTATTATTGGAAAATCATTGGGCACAATGTCATAGACGAACTGAAAAAGATCTTTTTTCTCAAGTACAGAAAGATGAGCGAACTCTCCCGTAGTTCCTCCAAGAGCTAAACCGTGAATTCCTCTTTCTCTAAGCCATTCAATATGGAGTTCCAAAAATTCATAATCAATAGATAAGCTTTCATCAAAAGGAGTTAGTAAAGCTGGAAATATTCCTTTAATTTCAAAATCAAATTCAGAAATGATAATTCACCTACAAAAAACAATTAGTGTTTGCTTATATCAACTAATCGATGTTTCAGCAGATTGAAAAAAACGTTCTATGATTATCACTTTTTTCTATACTCTTGGAGTATTCTTTATGAACAAAAAGACAATTTATTTTTACTTGTGGTAAATTCAGATTTAGTAGCATAGAAATTGATCTTATGGTGGTTATTATTAAGAAACTTACTTCATTTATTGCCTTTTTTACTTTTTTAATTATTTTAGTTTTAAATACCCCCGTTCATGCTGAGCTTGTTACTTTTGAAGAAACAGTAAGCGCAGAAAGTGATGTAACCTTTTATTTTGAGGTGAATTATGATAAGCTTCTTGAGAACAATGCTCAAACAACAGTGAGCATTATTATTGATTTACCTATCTATCCTACTGATATGACGAAATGTAGCCTTACCACTGTTGGACTTACATTAACAAGTCTTAGAACTCCCGAAGACCCAATCTTTGTTGATTCTTATGATGACAAAGTAAATGATTTTTTGGACACTTCTGAATTCTCTTTTTCTCTTTCTTTCACTCCCGATGCTTCATTAGATGAATCACCCGATGGTTATTTTGATAATTATTTTATCAGCTTAGTTTTCTACATAGATATTGGCTTCAATGATGCAAGTGGGTCTACAAAAGCTTATTTATTCCCACGGTTTAACTCTTTTAGCTCCTTCAGATGATCCTTCAGATGATCCTTCAGCTGATCCTTCAGCTGATCCTTCAGCTGATCCTAGTACTCCTTCTGATGAAACTTTTCTTGAAAAAAATGCTATGTTAATTTCAGGTGGAGTGGCAGGCGTTATTATAATAGGTCTATTTGTTCTTCTTTCAAAGAGTACTCTATATGAACCCATTACTTCAACCAAAACTCAAGAATTTTCGAAGAAAAGAGCTTCTGAGAAGAAATCAAGACGAGATAGAAAAATGAAAAAGTAATTGATTATCATTCTCATTCAAAGGCAAGGTTTATTTTACTTTGCTTTAGTAGGTGAATTAACTCATTGATACTTTACTATTTGATTGGTGTTTTTTATGAAGAAAGTTATTTCAAAACTCATTATTCCATTATTTCTAATACTTCTTACTTGTAGTGTGAGTACTAACGCAGAAAACGTTATATTTGAACGATCAATTGATGATATAACAATTGATTTTAATTTAGACTATATCAAATACCTCAAAAATAATGAAGAAACTATGCTTCATACTAGAATTTTTGTCATAAACTATCCTGCTGATATGACTGTTTGTTTTTTTATTTCTATAGCATTTTTTTTATTCACATTAGATAGTGAAGCAGCCCCATATCATGCTGAATTCTTTACTTATAGTCATAATTTTATGAATAATCCGGAATTTATTTTATCAGCAACATTTACTCCAGATGCTAATTCTAGTGAATCACCAGACGACTACTTTGCAAATTGCTTCATTTCTTTATCATTCGAATTCATAATAGGTTATGATGGTCCATCCGAATCTCAAGAAATTCTCTCTCCTAACCTTTTACTATACACTCTCGTTAATCCTACTTCACCATCAGATACCGGCACAGAAACTGATCCCTTAAGTTCAGGTTCTCCTTCAAGTTTAGAATCTTTTTTTAATAATTATGGTTTAGCAGTTGTAACTGGAGGAATAATAGCTGTTGTTGTTGGTATACTTGTTCTTCTTTCAAAAAGTACCCCTACTGATCTTTCTGTCTCAACTCATCACTCTCAAGAGTTCACTAAGAAACGATCTTCTGAAAAGAAATCAAGAAGAGATAGAAAAAGAAAAAATTAGAAAAATTAAAATGAAACCTTTTATCTATTATTGTTTCTTTTTCATTGTTAAAAAGCTCAGATTGTCCAAAAACTAATTATTATAATTGTTGAAATTGAGCCAAAAAGGAAGCCAGCAATCACATCAAGTACATGATGCGATCCTGAAGTAAGTCTGCTTATTAGAATTGCTATACCCCATGGAATCAATAACCATAGTGAAAAAGGTATTGCTTGCCCTATGGAAATAATCAATGTTCCTACTCTTACTGAATGACCTGAGGGGAGTGAATATTTATCCAATTTTTTTACATAGTACATTGATGCCGTGGGATAATCAGGCCTAGGTCGCTTGAAAGTGTATTTTAAAGTGCTTGAGCATAGCATTAAAATGAAACCTAATACAAATTGCCTAAACATTACTTCTTTCATAAAAGCATCTCCCCAATACCAAAAGGCTCCAGATGCCCCCATCCAGATATGAGGGTCTGCTGAATGAGCTATTATGAACGTCAAAATTCTCACTAGCTTGTTTCTACCTTTTTGATAGATCCACGCTGATAACTGTTCATCTTTCTCTATAAGTTTCTCTTTAAACTGGTTCATCATTCTTCCTCATGTAAACTGCATCATACTTTACTTTAATAAAAAAATTGTCAAAAACACCTATTAAAAAAAAATTAAAATTCAAAGTTCAAAGATTTAATCAATCTTCTTACCTTTTCAACACTCTCAGTTTTTATTACTTACTTTTTTGAGACTGTCTAATTCTGCAAGCACCATGTCAAGTTGGAATGGTTTGTCTACATCCATTGCCATTTCAGCATAAGGTACTGTTACTGCTCTTGCTTTTGCATTAAGAGCTTTACATAATCTTTCTTCAGCAGCAGCTACTGATAATCTTCTGAAGAGATATCTTAGTAATGTTCTTATCCCTATTATTTTTGATAGTTTCCAGAAGGATTTTCTAGAACCTAATAACTGATTGAATACTTCTTTGTTGTTTATTACAATATTTGGGTCAGCTAGATGCATGTCTCCTCCGCAGTATTTTCCATCGCTACACCGAGGGTAGGTTCTACCTGAGCCGGGAGATCTTTTTTCCATTGCTTCTTTGTTTATCATTGAGAAGTAAAAATCTGATTCAAAATTATCCAATTCTTTAATTCTGGCTACCCATTTATCTATCATCTTTCCGCTGATTAAAGGTATATCTGCTGAGCAAGAAATTACATGTCTAGATGGGCCACCTGTTTCAATTAAGTATTCTGCAACAGCTAATGTTTTAGAATAAAGTGATCCTTCTACGGGTAAATATTCCACTTTTGCTTCTGACTTTAATTCGGGAATTGGTTCCGTTCCAACTATCACAATTCTTCCAACATATTTACTTGCATTTAATGCATCTACTACAAATTGTATGAGCGTTTTTTCTCCTTGAATGGGTATTAATGCTTTTTTGTCAACTATTTTCTTAAATAATTGTCTTGCATGTTCCAATAACGTTGCGTTTTTCGGATTGTATCCCGCAAGAAGTGCCACATCAAACTTCATAGTTTATCTTTCTCTCCTACCTTCTTAAACTTTTTTTAGTTTGTTTCTTTTGTTTTTTCTTTTTTTCTTTTTTTTTAGCTTATTCACAAAAATAGTTTCACACTCTTACTATCTTTTTTATCAATACTTTTATATATTACCTAAGAGAACAATTATTTGTGTGCAATAACACAATAACCTTGTAATGAATAATAAATGCAAGAAGAAGAATTGTGTGCAAAAGCACAAAACAAACAACACAAATAAACACAAATGAGGAAATAAAAAAATGCCATACGGAGATAGAACAGGACCAGACGGAAGAGGAAATAGAACAGGACGACAATTAGGATATTGTGCCGAATATGATTCACCAGGATACACCAAAGGAATTCCACAAGGAATGCAAAGAGGAGGAGGTTTCAGACGCGGAATGAATAGAGGCGGAGGCTTCGGACGCGGAGGAGGCTTCGGAAGAGGTCGAGCTACTGGATCTTTTGGAAGAACAATTGTAGAACAGCCTGTTGTAAATGAAAAAGAAATGCTTGAAAACGCTCTTGTAAACCTTAAAACTGAAATAGAACTTTTGGAAAAAAGGTTGCAAGAAGTAAGTAAAGTTACAGAAGAGAAAGAATAATACTTTAAAGTCTTTCAAAGAATTAAAACTTTAATAGTTAATTAAATTTCAATTAAAGAAAGGGGAGAAACGTTTTTTTTCAATTTTAATTAGCAAGAAAACGATTTAATTTTAAAAATAAGCAAAAAGAGCGTTTTTGTGTGTTAAAAGAAAAAATAATAAACTAATACACCCTCAAAGATCTATGAATGAACCGAACGAAAAAGCTAAAAGGGAAAACGATAAAGATGAGGGTTCAGGAGATGAAAGGGGAATGGGTATGGGGAGAGGAATGGGAAGAGGTCGTGGGGGAAGAGGAAGAGGTCGACCTAGAGTTGATCCTTCGATAAACTATAGGTGGGAAGAGGTTTCTGGAAGAACAATAATTTATCTATCCGAGATAGAGATGGAAGTTTTAAGATTATGTGATGGGGAAAGTGAGACGGATCCAGAAGATAGAAGTTATACTCAAGAAGAAGCAGCGGAAAAAATGAAAGTATCCAGAGGAACAATCTGGAGGGCATTAAAATCTGCCAGAAAAAAGTTAGCCAATGCTGTAAGACAAGGAAAACTAATAGAAATAAGAAGAGAAGAATGAGAGAATGAGAAGAAAAT
>DAOWED010000136.1 GCA_030638685.1 Candidatus Heimdallarchaeota archaeon
GAAGCAGAACATGCAAGAAGAGCAGCCCAAGGTCACGCTGATGCCATTAGAATAGAGGCTGAAGCAGAAGCAGAAGCTTTGAAAATAAAGATGGTTGCTGAAGCAGAAGGTACCCGAGAATTGGCAAAAGCACTTCAGGAATTTAACGATGCAGGTATATCTGTAAAGTTAGCTGAGATTAGATCCGAAGTATCAAGAGATGTAGCCAAATCAATTGCAACAGCTTTAGAAAGAAATTCCAAAATATTTCTACCAGTAGGACAAGGTGGCCTCTCAGAAACCCTAGTTGGTCTTGTGCCTGGTCTTGAAGCTTTTAAGGAAGCAGATGTAAATCTAAAAGAATTAATTTCTGGCAAAAAGAAAAAGTAAGAAAGCAAAGATAACTTACTGAATTTCACTCTCCTCTCCTCTCTTTTTTACATAAATTATTAACAAGTACATGAATTTGGTTAAAAAAGTAAAAATTTGAATTGTTAAAACGGTTAAAATAGGTTGAAATAGGTTAAAATGGGTTGAATAGGCTGAATAATTACTTTTCTTTCAAGTAAATATCATCCATTGTAATAGGTAAGCCTTTAATTTTATGTAAGAAAATTCTAAGCGGGAGTAGAAAACTGTCAATATCAATACTACTTGTTTCATACGTCTGAATATCTTGACCAGAAAGCCATCTTTCAAGTATCTCTGAACCAACATAAATCCCTTGATCTCTGAGGTCTGATTTATTAACAAAAACGATGGTAGGAATGAAACGATCTTCTTCCGCTTCTTGTTTTTTAACCATGGAAATATAAGCAGCAACTTGGTCAATGGATGAAACGTTTGTACCGTCAGCCATAATAATTACCCCATGAGCTCCTTTAAGACTAATCTCAGGCATAAAGGAAAATCTCTCTTGACCAGCAGTATCAATGATAACAACAGGAAAGATAGAATCGATTTCTTCAATAGGAATAGGCAATTCACCAGCACTATCCATGGGGAAAAATTTGAAATAATTTGCGCTAGTCACAATAAAGTTAATGGGTTTGACATTCATACTCACAGTAGTGGTTGAATCCTTGAAATGATCACTCTTAATTGGAGTAAAATATTTTTCTGTACTTTGTTCTTTACTAAGATCTCGTTGCACTTCAGTACCTTTAAAGGGACCAACCAACGCTTGAAGAAAAGTGGTTTTACCGCTTCCAGTTGTCCCAATAATTACGATCTTACGCAAAAAACGTTTCAGTGACATTTTTTCTCCTCTTACTTCCACTAATCTGATAACAAGATATTGACAATAATGATGATTTAAAAAAGTTTGTAGCGATACGTCTTTTTTAGTTTGCGGACAGAATGGCTAGAATTGAATATAATTAAATGTTAAGTAAAAGTTTAGTAAAAAAAGGAGGGGAAGGAAAAAAGGTTATTTATTCCCAAGGTTGAATAGAAGAGTCTTCTTGAAGTCTTCTAAGCATCTCGATTTCGTGATTGATATCTTGTTTCAAGAGCTCAACTAATTCAGGATTAGCTCCTCGGAAACGACGCTGGAGAGACATATACTTGTCAAGAAAAGCTTCACCATCACGGTCAATTCTTTTCTCAGGATTGAGATATCTTTTGGTTCGTGAAGTCCAAGTTAAGACACCATCAACAATCTCGTATAAGGGTACTAAACCAGATTTAACAGCATATTCACCAATCTCAATGGTTTTGCCAGAGTCAAAGACGTTAGAAGCTGTGCAAGGTTGATCGATTAGGATGAATTTGAAGCCTTTAATACCTTTAGCCCTTTCAACTTTGTCGTAGAGATCTCGTGGATAAGAAATAGAGGCTCTAGCAACATAAGGAACGTTATGAGCTGCAACAATACGAGCAATACTCTTAGTAGCAGTAGTTCGTCCAGTAGGTGTTGAAGTAGTTCGAGCAGAACGAGGGGTTGCACCTGATTTTTGACCACCAGTATTAGAGTAGAGACCATTATCATAGCAGAAGTAGAAAATATCCTCATCACGTTCAGCAGCTCCAGAGAGAGAAGCCAAACCTATATCGTAAGTACCACCATCTCCTGCCCAAGCAGCAGCAACAAAGTCTACTCCTCTAGCACGATAAGCGGCAGCAACACCGGAGGCCGCAGCAGGAGCTGCAGCAAAAGCAATGTTAAAGATAGGAACATTAATACCGTACCCACTGCCCATCCCTTGAATGACAGAAGTACAACATGCGGGAACAACAATAGAGACTTGCTTGAAAAGAGGAGCAAGGGCATGGCGAAGGGCAATATTAAGACCACAGCCCGCACAAGCAAAGTTACCTTTCTTGATTGTTTCTTCTTTTTCGATTTGATTTAATTCTTTAAGTCTAACCATTTTATAGATCCTCCTTTATGTAAGCAGTCATCATATCTGCGATTTCATTGAATGTAACATCTACTCCGCCAAGACCAGCGACAATGCCCTTAACAGGGATATCTATTCCTCCATCGTAGAGAGAGGCTTTGACTTCACCAGCAAGTTGACCTTGGAAGCCCCAAGAGGAAGAACGATCAAGGACAAGAATACGACCATATCTCTTACCAGCATCAATAATTTCTTTGGCAGGGAAGGGACGATAAGTACGAATACGAGTAGCACCAGCAGAAATGCCTTGTTCACCGAGTAGATCGACAGCAAGCTCTGCTTCTTCGGACCAAGTACCCATAGAAATAATACCTATGTCAGCGTGATCATCACCATAAACTTCAACCATTTCACCAGTGTTACGACCAGTAACTTCAGTGAATTCACTAATAACCTTGGAAATAAGTTTCTTGGCATTAGCCATTCCAACATCAATATCTTCTCGAATCTCAGTAATGCCAGAAGGGGACCATAAAGGACCGTAGGAAACTGGGTCAAGAGGATTAAGAGACCAAATGGGCTCAAACTCCGGTAAGAAGTCATCAGCAAAAGATTGGCTAAGGAAATCAACAGGGGCAGAAGTATGGCTGAGAATAAAAGCATCCAAGTTTATAATAGAAGGAAGCATTACATCATGATCTTCACTTACTCTAAAAGCTTGAAGAGTCATGTCGTGAGCTTCTTGATTGTTTTTAGCAACAAAGGATAACCAAGCAAGATCTCTAATTGAGTAGAGATCAGAGTGTTCAACCCAAATGTTCCAACCAGGGGCAGGAGCACGGTTAATTAAAGGCATAACAATAGGAAAACGACCTAAGCCAGCCCAAGAAACAAGCTCATACATATAATATAATCCATGGGATGAAGTAGCAGTAAAGGAACGAACACCACCAGCACTAGAACCCATAACAGCAGCTAAAGCAGAATGTTCTGATTCAACAGCAATGTATTCAGTACGGGGAAGTTTACCTTCACCAACTAAATCAGCAATCTTCTCAATAACTTCAGTTTGAGGAGTGATAGGATAAGCTGCTACAACGCTTGGATAAGTGTATAAGGCAAGAGCTGCAGCTTCAGCAACAGCGTGATTGCCAGTAACAATATCTCGTTTGGAAATATAAGGGGGTAAATTATTTGCAAGAGTCATATTATTCACCTACATCTGGGACCATTTCTATGGCATCACGAGGACAAACCTCGGCACAAATACTGCAGCCTTTGCAGTAGTCATCATCAAAAACGGGAAATCCGTCATTTACATTTTCGCTCATAGAAATAGCAATATCGGGACAAAAAAGCCAGCAAGAAAGGCACTTAGTACACTTATCTTGAATAAATTTGGGCTTAACTGTTCGCCAATCAGCAGTACGACCAGCGGAGCCATCAATCGGTTTTAAAACGGGTAGTTTAACCATAAATATTCCTCCTTAACAAGCCTCATAGGCTTTCTCAATAGCAGATACATTAGCTTCAGCAATTTTAGACTGACCAAAGTTATGATAAACAGCCTTTTTCAAGTGCTCAAGTTTAATGAGACCAGAAATTTTAGCAAAAAATGCAGGCATAACTGTAGAAACCATAACAATGCCAGAACGAACTAAACCAGCTTCTCGAGCGATTTTATTACCATCAACAAGATGAATATTATCACGAGGAAGAGATTGAGCCCAATCGGGTACCACAGTAGAGTTAAGAATTAATTGCGTGTTGTCAAGAGTGTTGACATCCATAAGTTTGGGAACAACAGTAGGATCAAAAGCAACAACATAACTGGGACCAACAACAGGAGTATGTTTCTTAATAGGATGATCACTAATACGAACACCGATGGAGATAGGAGCACCACGACGTTCAGCACCATATTTGGGAATAGTCATAGAGGCTTTATCATCATAGAAAGCAGCAAGAGTAACGAGCTTACCCGAGACTACTCCTCCCTGACCTCCACGTGAAGCGATTAGTATTTCATGCATTACCATATAATATTAACACCGCGCTAAGTTTTTCACTTATCAGTTTAAAACTGTTCTATTTTAGCAATCTTTTTGCTAACTTTTCTATTTTTTTTACTTTGATAATTAATCTATTTCTTTTTATTAGACTTTCTTTTTTTCCAAGTTTTTCCATGACGTCCCCCTGCCCCCCTCTCGACTTTTTTTTCTTTTCTCTTTTAGCGTTAACTTCTAATGTAGTTGCTTCTCTCTTTATCTGTTACTCATCTTATTTCTGGAGTTTTTTTTATGTCTTCCTTCCCTAATCTTCCTGCCTCTCTTTCTTCTTTTGCTTCTCTCTCTTTCAATTATTCTGGTCCTAAATTTGATTCTCATGTTCATCTTAGTTCTATTGATGAAATTCAGACCATGCTTTCCGTTTCTGATTTTTTCAATATCCGTAAAATTCTTGGTATCGTTCGTGGTAACCGTATTTCTGAGCTTTCTTCCTCTTTTCCCGATCTTTTTACTTTTGCTCATTTTTTTCCCATGAAGTCTCTTTTCTCCGATTCCCCCTCTCAGATTTCTTCTTTCGTTGATGATTTTTATTCTCAAGGTTTTACCGTTCTTAAGACTTGGTTTTCTCCTCGTTTACTTGATTATACTGATTCTCATTTAGATCCTGACGAAATTTATTTTGGTAATCCTCGTTTTTCTTCCCTTTTTTCTCGCATGGAAGAACTTGGCATGATTTTACTCACTCATATTGCAGATCCTGATCTTTTGTATGAAACCTCTTATCAGCCTTCTAGCAAATATGGTTCAAAAGAAGCTTATCTTTCTTCCTTTGAATCCTTCCTTTCTCAGTATCCCCGTCTTAAAGTTATTGGAGCTCATCTTGCTGGTCAACCTGAACATCTTGATCGTTTATCTGATTGGCTAACTCGTTTTCCTAACTTGTATGTTGATACCGGCTCTGCTAAGTGGATGGCTCGAGAGTTTGCTTACCAGAAAGATAAAGTTTTGTCTTTCTTTTCTTCTTTTTCTGATCGCATTCTTTATGGTACCGATATTGTTTCCGGTCGAACTAATCGAGAACCCATTCCTGCTTACTATTATAATCGTTACTTAAGTTTTCAAGCTCTCTTTGAGACAGACGTAAACTTACCTTTGCCTATTCCCGACCCTGAAAATGATAATCAAACTTCTATTTCTGGTCTTAACCTTTCTTCTGAAATTCTTGACCAAATTTATTGGAAAAATGCTTCTTCCCTCTTCAAAGACGCTTAATCTTTAATTCTCTCTTTTCTCTTTTTTATTTCTTGAATCTTACTTCAATTCTTTTTTTCATACTAAATGATATTTGTTCGGTGAATACACCTATCCACTCACATTTGCTTTTTGAAAACTTCTTTGATGAATTCTACTTGTTCTATTAGTTGTTCTATCCTCTTTGTTAGATGCCTATGATTGCTTCTTATAGTATCTTTATTTCTTTCCGGATAAAACTCGTTTATTCTTTCTTCTAACCTGAACTCGTATAAAATATAATCTTGTATTTGTTTTTCACTTAATGATGTAATATCTGAGATTTTTAATGATAGGAAGTCTAATGCCTTTGTAAATGAATCAAATGTTACTTTCTCTTCCCCCATTATTAGGTTGTAAGCTTCCTCATCTGTTTCTATGTACCATTTTTCTGAAAGGTGCAATACTTCTTCTACTCTTGCTATTATCTGATATTTTCCTTCTTTGCTAACCCCTATTCTTAGCATATTATACTTTACTTTCCTTTCATTACTTACCCCCAGTAAATCTCCTCTCCCTTCATTTATTCCATTCTCTTTCATCAATTCTTTAAATTTCTTCTTTCCCTCTTCTGTTAGCTTTTCAATGAAACCTTCTTCGATTACTTCTACCACATCTTCTTCTGTCTGCTCATCCCCTTCTTTTAGTGGTAAAATCATCCATTCTACTTGTTTCATTTTCTTCCCTTCTTTTCTAATTTATATTCTCTTTGAAGATAATAAACTTTGTGCAAATAGTGTTTGCACAGCCGTCCCTCTTTCATAATTAATAATTGGTAAAAATAAAGAATCTGTTTTAGGGGTTCACTAGAAGTTCCAAGCTTGCAAACTCTCTATTAGAAATAAGACCATTATTGAGCCATTCAAGTTTTGATTCATTAATAATTTCTAAATCTTGAACACATGAAACAATCATTTTTTGTTTTGAGGGCCAAGGTATTTTCATCCTGAGTATTTTATTGACCACATTCATAATAACTTCTTTTTCCTCATAGAGGCTACTTATCAACTCTCTTGTCTCTTTTAATTCTTCGAAAGTTTGTCTCTTACCTATTTCTTTTTCAGGTATTTCCACTAACTCGATCTCAGATGAGGCTTTGCTAAATCCGAAAGAATCTGATTGATTTATGCAGAACTCAAAAATAGCGTTAGCTGATTGAAAATCATTTAGTAGGGTTTTAATTTTTCCTTTAATCATTAAAGCTTCAATTAACATTACTCTCAGATTATTTTCTTTTGAAGATTCAATGATGGAATCCAGTATTATTTCAGCGTTATCTATTAAATTACGGTCTTTCGTTTGTTGATACTTGAGTAAATGGATTTCAACACAGCGTAAGTTTGTTGAAGCCATTAGTCTGTAATCTTCTATTAATGAAGCAAAATTTTTTGCTAAACTAAATGCTTCGCCTGCCTCATCAAGTTTTTTGTGGGCTAATAAAAGAATACCCCTTGTATAATAGTAGAAGAGGTTAACTACCGGGTTTTTTGCTTCTTCTTTCAATTTACTAAAATAATCCAATGTTTTTTTTGCCTCATCAAACTTGTTAGCGTTGATTAAAGCATCTATCAACACTTGAAGAATTTCGGCTTGATCCGGTTTGTTGTCAATTTTTTGAAGAATCTCTAGTCCCATTTTAAGTGTAGAAATTGATTCTTCTATCTCAGCCATCCATAATTGAATTAAACCGATCATAGAATAGGTGTAGGAAATCGTTACCGGGTTACCTATCTCTTGTTGAATTTCAAGAGCTTCATTCAGCAAAGAAAGAGCCTGAGTGAAATTTCCCATATCAGCATAACTTCCTCCAAGGTTACCTAAAGCAACAGCAATTCCCACGGGGTCTTCTAATCTTTTGGATAACTCAAGAGCTTCTGTGTAATAATCAAATGCTTCTTTGTTTTTTCCAAGTTTTTCATAACAAATGGCCATATTGTTTATTGATGCAGAGATTAATCTGATATTTTCAATATCTCTACTGATTAGTAACGATTGGGTATAGAAGTCTATGGCTTTACTATAATTACCCTGCATATACTCAATGTTCCCTTGATTTTTAATGACAGAGCTAAGTTCATATTCATCATCAATCGTTTCAATAATTTCTTTAGCTTTTTGGAAGTAATTATTAGCTTGTGAGACCAGTCCTTTCTGGAAATAGGAAGTACCGATTGAATTCAATGCCTTCCCCATAATCTCTGGTTTTTCTTCTTTTAATTCTCTTAAGTAGCCAATTATTGACCTTAGTTTAGTGATTGACGTATCTAATTTTCCAAAGTATTGATCTAACCAGGCTTCTCCTAGTAGATTTATTTTTATTCCCCACCGTTCTAATTCAGTTTGGTCAGTTATTTTTCTGATTTCTGAAAAACAATTCTTACTCTTTTCTGTTTTTCCTTCGTAAAGAGCTGTTCTCCCTAATATCAACAAAGCGTTGATGTGTAAATGTAAATATTCTATATCCTCCTTATTATCAAGTTTGCTTATCAAATTCTCTAACTCAACTGTTGCTGAGAGGTAATCTCCTTTGATGAAGTTTGATTTACCTCTATTGAATAGAGAAGAAATTTCTTGATAATCTGGATTAACCATTACTTAATCATATTATTTCGTCCTTATAAAAATAATTGTGTGAAATATGCCTCTTGGTGTTTTTGCTTCTAGAAATTTAGTCTATGCACTTTCTGAAGGAATCTTCTCTAATTTTAGAATAATTTTTTAAAAAAACCATCTATTCAATAGATGAAGACCAATGAACTTGATCTTCGTTCGAAGTCAGAGAGTGAATACTAAATGGCAGATAATAGGTTTAAAATAAGTGAGCTAAGTGTTTTAGTAGCTTCTTTATTTTTTTACTATATTACTGATCAGTTTAAGAAAAATCCATCCACCGAAGAACTCTTCAAATCAATGTCCCTCTATTCATTAGTTTTCTTAGGCTTGGTAGCCTTTCTTTTTGTTCTTGGTGAAAAGCTCTCTCCTAGACTATTACTCTTATCAATCCCGCTTTCTTTTATTATTAGGCTTCCTTTATTATCTGCTTTACCAGTTGCTTCTACTGATTTACATCGCAATTTAATGTTTGGTCATCTTTTATCCAATAACTTAAACCCCTATCTCTATACAGGACAAGACATTCTTTCTTTAATTCAAGTAGGTAAATTAAGTTTAATAATTCCATATACTCCTTCTTGGGATACTCATAGTTACGATTATCCTTCAATGACGATACTTTTTTTCAGCTTCATTATTTGGTCACACAATTCTCTTTTTGGGGATCCATTTTTTTATGCAAAAACTATACTTACGATCAGCAATTTTTTAATCGCTTTCACGGTTTATCGCATTATCCGGGATTATACTTCCTGGAGTGAAAGTTTTGCAATTAGAGTAAGTGTAATCTATTTATTTAACCCCATCTCTGTCTATCAAGTGTCACTTGAAGGACAGTTTGAATCAATCCCGACACTGTTTACTCTTTTGGCAATTTTATATACTTTAAAGGCTAGAGATGTCTGGAACGATAAGAACAAAGAATCACAAAAACACGCCAGTTTTTACGCTTATCTTGCTGGTTTTTTTATTGGAATGGGATTTTTGTTTAAATATTACCCAATAATTCTTTTTCCCCTTCTTTTGATTTACTTAACCAAAGTCAAACTAATCTTGAAGGCATTTTTTGCATTTTTAATCTCTGTTTATTACCTTTCAATTCCTTTTATTTTTTCAAGTGCCTATATTACTAATTTCTTGGAATATCAGTCTCAAAGAGAAGATACGGAAAGTATATCACATGCAGTAAACTCTTTTGGAATCCAAGTAGGTTTCAATACGCTCTCCTTATTCTTTTTTGTAGGAGCAGCAATAATTGCTTTAATAAGAAAAAACAAACAAGGGGTCCTCATTAATCTATCAGCCTATACTTTGTTTTTCTTTGTTATATCTGGAAGTAGTCTGTTTCCTTGGTATCTAATAATGGTTTTTCCAGCAACATTATTAGCTAGAGCAGAAATCTATGAATATTCTCATGTTTTTTCTTGGCTACTTGTGGTGTTATTCTTTCAAATTATCTGGTTTTCCGAGCCAGCTCACATATCTACAGCAATAATCATTGTGGCTATAGGCGGAATTATCGCTTTTTTGAGACTTTTTTCAAAGGAAACCAAAGAAAAGGAAAAAGTAAGGAAAACTAGACCTGATCTGAGATCTCCTTCTCTAATCAAAAGATTCTATTTCAAGTTTGAAGAAAACTCCAAGTTTGAAATACTCTTGGTGCTTTTTAGCATTGCTGGACTACTAGCCCCTTTTACTGGAATGGATCATGATATGAATGTTTGGCTCTCAGTTGGCCAAGAACTAGTCACTGATCATACAAATCCTTACCAAACTGGATTGGTTCAAACAGAATATTATGCTTATCCTCCTCCTTGGATGTTTGTGATTCAGTTCTTTTACTGGTTGTCCCAGAAACTAGGTTTTGAATCAACAATTTATCTATCTCGATTCTTCATTAAGCTACCCCTTATTCTAGCAATAGCATTGACTGCTTATTTTATTGACAGTTATCTCGCTTCAAAAAAGGTTTCTGATAAAAAGCGGAAGATAATATTTATTTTTATTAGTTTGAACCCCTTAATAATAGTTATTTCTGCAATGTGGGGAATGTTTGATATTCTTCCTGCACTTTTTACCATATTGGCAGTTATTTATTTGATGAAATCGATAGAAGATAAAGAAAACCTTTCTCTACCTGTTTTATCAGGTTTTTTTATGGCTATTGCTTCTCTTTTTAAGCTTTATCCGATAATTATAGCACCAGTGCTATTTTTATCCCTACCTTCAATTCGTTCAAAGATTATTTACTCACTTAGTTTTACCTTGACGGTAATTATAACAATTCTTCCCTTCCTTATACTTGATTCAGAAGCATTCCTATTTATTTTTGAATATCATAGCTCTAGAATGGGCGGAGGTTTAACTTTCTGGAATGGTGCATGGATTCTAATTGTTAAGAATCAAATCACAGAAGATGAGGCAGGACAAATGATTAATTTGATTGCTATATCACTTAATTTGTTTTTCTTAATTTTGATATACTCACTTGTTTATCTTAAAAAATTTCATGAGGATCCACTTACACCCTCTTTAATAGTTGCCTTACTATTTTTTGCTTCTTTCAAAATTGTCTATGAAACATATGTGGTTTGGTTAATTCCTCTTTTAGCACTCTGGATCGGTCTTTCAAAAAACAATCAGAAAAAACAGAAGCAAAACAAAAAGCAAAAGGAAATAAGCACTGCTCAATTAATAATAATGAGTCTGGTAACCTTTATACCGTTAGTCTACCTTTCGATAAGTGTACCAATTACAGAGCTCTTTTATCTTAATTTTGTGAAAGAAAAAGGAGAATTCATCAAAGAAATGCCATTTCTAGATAAACAATGGATTCTTTTTGGTTTAGGGCTCACTTTTGCAATAACTTGTATTCTGAGCGCATTTTATGTTTATTCTTCCCGAAAAAAGAGCTAACTGTACCATTTTGCAAAAAGAATGCCAGTGGCTTCTCAAGAAATAGGTAAAGTATTTTATAGTTAAACATATCATAGTTATTATACATAATGCAAAGAGTGAAGTTGAAGATGAATTTAAAGAAAAAAAATTACCTTATAGGTTTTTTAGTTGGGATATTGCTAATTAGTACTGGAGTTGTTTCTATATCTCTTACTCACAAAGTAAGTGGAGACCGAAAAGATATAGATCATAAGGAAAATGAAACTGATATCTATCTTTATGGAGATAATATAATTGTAAAATTCGAAGGAAAAACCCCTCATGCCAAATTTTTCAAAACAGAATATAATGAGACTGAGAAAACTCCTTGGTATAAAATAATGTTCAAATCATTAGTTGAGAAAGATCCTGATGGAGATCATCAAACCAGCAATGCCTATAATGCCCTTGAAAGTATTGCTTGGGATCATGAGGCAGTTAAAGAAACAACTGAAAGTGGGGATAGGATAAGAGTAACCTTTTCAGCTACTTTTCTAGTTGGAGACGCAGAAAATGAAACTGAAGTGATTTTTCATTTTTACTTGTTTGGTTTCGATTATGAATCTGAAATAACAGGAACAGAAACTCAAACAACTTCTACACCGGAGCAAGTACAAGCTCAAGCAGCTGAAGAAATAAAATTTGATGTAGAGATTCATGATTGGCCATTTTTAGACGCAGCAAACACCTTAGAGCTAGATGTAAGACTGATATCGATTCATAGAGTTGTTTTAACTCAAGTAGAATCAGATGAACAGGTAAGCAATACTGAAAAAATAGAAAATTATGAAGGCGGAGAGGTTGATGGCAATGAAGATAGATCTTACCTTGTTTTACCATCAACTGCAATAGCTGATGGAGAAGAAGTTAACGTAGTCAGAACACATAAAGTCGTA
Source organism: Candidatus Heimdallarchaeota archaeon (assembly GCA_030638685.1). Lineage (GTDB taxonomy): Archaea > Asgardarchaeota > Heimdallarchaeia > Heimdallarchaeales > DAOWED01 > DAOWED01. Next base: position 12,067 of record DAOWED010000136.1, read on the forward strand.
AACGCTGGTGGAGCACAAGATCATATGTTTATTTTGTTTCCTTCTTTTCAAGAATCACTATACTACGATCCAGTTATAGGAATAGGAATACCTACAAAAACTAGTTACTTGTTAATCACTGCTGCAATAATTGCGTTAGTAATAGTTGGAGCATTCATCATCCGAGGAAAAAAAAGAAGCTGAAGAAAGAAAGAAAAAAAAAGAAAAAATGAGAGTTAGCAATCTAACTCTCAAATATCTCAGCTATGACTTTAATCACCAAAAGCTTCAAGTTTACTAGCATCACTTTTTACAGTAACTTGGAGTTGATCCCATTCAAGGCTCTGATGCTCATAATACTGTTTATAGAGCTGAGCATATTTTCCTCCTTGAGTGAGTAAAACTTCATGAGGTCCATCTTCGATTATTTTTCCTTGATCTAAGACAATGATCCTATCAGCGTTAATTACTGTTGAAAGACGATGAGCAATAACAATAGAAGTCCGTCCTTCCATAAGAACTTCTAGTCCTTCTTGGATTACTGCTTCTGTATATGCATCAACTGAACTAGTTGCTTCATCTAAGATTAAGATATTTGGATTTGTAAGGAGGGATCGAGCGAAACTAATGATTTGACGTTGTCCAGCTGAAAGATTCTTTCCTCTTTCACCCACCTCTGTTTGAAGACCATTAGGTAAATATTCAATTAATTCTTCAGCATGAACCGCTCGTATAGCATTCCACAATTCTTCTTCAGTTGAATCGGTTCTACCATATCTGATATTCTCTTCAACGGTACCTGAGAAAAGAAAAACGTCTTGTTGAACAACTCCAAGGTTCTTACGATAGGAGCTTAAGGTCATATCTCTAATATCTATTCCATCGATAGTAATTGTACCACCTTGGAATTCATAATATCTAGCCAATATTGATATTAGTGAAGTTTTACCTGCACCGGTATGACCTACTATAGCTATCTTTTCACCTTTATTGATGTGTAAGCTAAATTTCTGAAAAATCCATTCATCAGGAATATAGCTGAAATCTAGTTGGTCGAAGACAATTTCTCCTTCAAGTTCCCCTACTTCCATCGTCTCTTCATTCTGTTTTACCGTTGGTTCAGCATCAAGGATAACTAAAAGACGCTCAAAAGCAGCAAATCCTCCTTGTAATTGAGCATAGACGGTTCCTATTCTCATTATTGGATAAAATAGCATTTGAACATATAAAATGACCATGTAAAGTGATCCCGCAGTAACCCCTGTGAAATAACCATAACTCCACAGATAAATTACTACAACAATGGTAGTAGAGCTAATTAAGGTCATTAAGGGCCAAATAAGGATAAAGGAAAGCATCCTATGATGAGCTGCTTTTCTGTATTTTTCACTTGTATTATGGAATTTATCAGATACATGTGCTTCTTGTCCATAGTTTTTAGCAACTTGGATTCCTTCAATAGATTCAACAATTGAGGAATTAATTTCACCTACGACTTTTCTATAAGTTCTACTTGTTCTTCTTACTAATTTTCTGAATGAAAAAATAGATAATAAAACAAAGATACTGCCTACTAGAGCAACTAATGCCAGTGTTCGATCATAAAAGAGAAGAAAACCAAAAATACAAGCACTCATCACTAAATCGGTCAAGATGCTAATGATCGTGTATGTTATATTTCCAAAATCAGAAGAATCGTGTGTAACTCTGGTGTTTAGCTCTCCTCTTTGGTTTTTGTCAAAAAAACTCATATCTTGTTCTTGGAGCTTATTGAAAATTTCCATTCTGAGGTTAACCATGTAATATGGAGTGAATTTACCAATTTCTAGCTGACTGATGTAATTTATTAGCCATGTACCGCCCATAAACACAAAGTAACCTGATGATGCAATCATTACAATTAATAGCTTTGGACTTGATGAATTAAGTTCATCAATACAAGACGATACTATGTATGGAATTATAATAGATATTGACGTCGTCACTAGAACGAGCATCCCAACGATAAACATATTCTTTTTGAACGGGGATAATCTCTTTAAATAACGCTTAAACAGTTCTCTGTCACTGTAGTTTCTTTCTTTCTTTTCTAAATTTGCCCATAAACTCATTTTTGTCACCTTTTATTTTATTATTAATTCTGGGAGAGGAATACGTTTTCCAAAAATTCTTCTATAATCTTCTGAGGAGTTCATTAGCTCATCATGACTTCCTTCCGCCTTAATTTCGCCATTTTTTAGGACGAGTACTTTATCGGAATCTCTAATCGCATGCAATCTATGCGTTATTATCAAAGTGCTTCTATTTTCAAGAACTGAATTCATAGCCCTTACGATTTTTTCTTCAGTTTCGCTATCGATCGCTGAAGAGGCGTCATCCATAATCAAAACCCTTGGGTTAGTTAAAATTGCTCTTGCAATAGCAATTCTTTGTCTTTGCCCTCCTGAAAGCCTTACACCTCTATCTCCAGCAATAGTTTCATATTTATCTTTAAGATCTTGAACAAATTCATTAACTTGAGCTAGTTCCGCCGCATCTAGAATTTTTTCATCTGAAGCATCAGGTTTGCCAAATTTTATGTTGTCACTTATTGACCACGGGAATAAGTAAATATCCTGTTCAATATATCCAATATTTTGTCTTAAATCCTCCAGATTGTATTCTTTAATATTAACCCCGTCAATTAAGATTTCCCCTTCTTGAGGCTCATAGAACCGAAGGAGCAGCTTTGCAATAGTAGTCTTTCCGCAACCAGTGGGTCCCACAAGTGCAACTTTTTGGTTTGGTTCGATAGTGAAATTGATATTACTTAGAATAAGTTTTTCAGAACCATTTGAATGAGAAAAAGTTACATTTCTGAACTCGATCTCACCAAATATTCTATCAGGAAAGGGAAGATTCTCTTCTTTTCGCTCCTCATCTTCTTGATCAATTACTTTAGCAATTCTGGATGCTGCAGCTAATGCCCTTTCTAGGCTGAAAATATCCCAAAAGAAGTTGCCCATGGAAACCCTAATCCTCAAAAGAAGTAAGTTTACTGTAATCAGAACTCCTATACTGATGAAGTTTTGAAAAACTAAATAGCTACCAATCATCAGATTCACTCCAATTGCCAAGCTTACTACAAGCATTGGGAAGTATTGAGCTTGTATCTTGTTTTGACCGATCCAATTATCTCTGAATTCATGAATTGATTTTCTAAATTTAGCTCTTTCCATTTCCTCTGCTACATAAGCTCTTACTACTTCTGCGCCGGAGATACTATCTTGAAGAGTTGTAGCCATATTTGTGAACTTTATCATGTGTTCGTCAGCAATTGTAGCTGACTTATTTCTAAAATTCCTAAAAGTTATGAAAAAAACTGGTATGAAA
>DAOWED010000037.1 GCA_030638685.1 Candidatus Heimdallarchaeota archaeon
GATATTCATGTTGAAGGCTTTCATACCCATCCTTTGTGAGAATAATTGTGATATTAAGTGTGTTACCTGCTGCACCATTTGTTAGTCTGAAAGTGATTGTTGCTTCCCCAGTTACTCCATTAATTGACCAGGTGATATAGAAGTTGCTTTGATTATTGGTAGCTATTACTTCTAAATTATAAACAATAAGATCTGTTCCTTGATCGATAAAGAAGATAGTGATTTCTCCTTCCTCATAATAATGCAATTCGTCATCAACGGGGGTTGTAATGTCTATTTCTGTCTCTCGAGCATTGACTAAAATGGTTATTTCATAATAACCGGTTAATAGATTAGATGTTGCTTCAATTCTAATAATAATAACTTTGTAAACATCATCTGTATCAAAAGTTATCTCCACAAGAAACATGGATGTGCTGCCATAATGCCAAGTAGGATCGTTTGTAGAGTTAGAGCTTGTGATAATCAAGTCAGTAGGCACTGTTTGACCATGTGTCGAAAGATTGATTGAAATATTAAATGGAGCTGTTGTATAGGTCATTTCACTGGAATCGAAAACTTCGAAATCCACTTGTGCCTTTTCAAGGTTGATAGTTATTACAAAGGTTTGAGATTCGTATCCATCTAAGGAGAGAAGTATTGATAGTTCTATTTGATTAAATAGAACAGAATCATTAATACGGAAATGAATTACCTTTTGACCGTTAGCTAAAGTAATTATTTCAATGAAGTCAAAAGAACTGGCGTTATTAAGGGGAGTAATTTGAGCATTATAAGAAAGAAGATAAACAGATTCATTATCAATAAATCTAAGCGTTATTTCTCCCAGCTCATAGTATTCAAGTGTACCAGGGTTTGTTTCCTCGTAACTTGTTTCAATCAGAGGACTAATAGTAATATAAATAATTATTTTATGATTGTTATAACCATACATGCTCACAGTTAGATTTAGAGAGACTACCGTCCCTGCATCATTTACTGTAGGATTATAGTCAATAATCATGAACCCATCAGAAGTTGCATCCCAGACACCCGTTCCATTGAATTGAGAAGAAACAATAGTTAATTCAAAGGGATCATCAGCTATTTCATTGACAATAATAAGTGTTCCATTGGCATCTGTAATGGCTACATAGATTTCGGCATCTTCTGTTGTATCAATTTCTGTAGAACCAAAAACGTTTGATTCAACTTCTCTAGGCTGAATAGTGAATATAAAAGATATTTCTACATCATCATATCCTGTAGCTGAGAAAGTCCAAGATTGAACGAAAGCGTCATTCGAGGTTTTCAAAGGTTGAAAAGTTGCTTTAAATGTACCATCTGCAAGCAGAGAGAAGGAAACATCAACATCTGTAGAAGTAAGGTTTGTTTTGACGGCATAATTAGTTAAAGTGCCTGTTGTAATTTTAGTGTCATCAAAACCATCTTTTACTGAGAAGTAGACATCATAACTATCAAGATAAGTTAGTACGCTTTCATTGAATGTAAGCGTGTCTATATCTCGGTAAACGGGTCTATTGAGAACTGTAAATGGGTAGGTTGTTTCTGTCCAAGGATCATTTGCTTCTTCTCTATAGCCTGTTAGCTGCCATTTTATCTCTAGGTTATTTAGACCTACATTAAAATCAGATGTCCAGCTGATAGTTAAGTTATAGTTACCTGTTGCTGCATCATAAACTGCAGAATAAGGATAAAGAATGCTAAACTGTATTTCTGGTGAGTTTATTGTTGCTCCTCCAGATGTAAGGTCAAGAGCTGTTAAGTTCAATGTTAAACTTTCAAGGTAGTAGATTTGATCACTATTTACTCCTTGTAAAGTAGTATCCGTTCGATAATAGACAACTATCGAGAAACTAGTCTCATTAGTATGTAATCCTGAAGTAAAGGATATTGTAATGGGGTAAGATGTTGCTTCAATACCGGGAAGGTTACCTATTGAAGTGTCTATTATAGCAGTGTAATTATAGTATTTATCAGAACGAACCCCTTGATAAGTTAAAGGCATATTACTTTCAAGTGCCCAATCATAGACTCCCGAGTTGGACCATGAACTATTATGGCTCAAATCAATTGTTTTAACTTCGATGGTAACAAGATCTCCCTCAAGAACTTTAAGAGGAGAAATAGGTGTAACAATCTCTAAGCTTGTTTGAGGAATAAGTGAGATATTAGCTGAAGAAGAACCTACTGCTGAACTGTTAAACCAATCTATCTGGAAGTACCATTCACCTACAGTAAGATCCGGTCCAAGTGTCATTTCAAATGAAAAAGAGTTAGAAAAAGTACTCTCAGTTGTATAACTTGCTCCCTCTATGACTCCAGAGGGGCTTCTTAATGAAATGTTATAGTTTCCACCAGAGAGGTCAAGAGCTCCAACATTTGTTACGTTTGTCTTTACGTTATCTCCATTTTCTGTTGATGGGAAAAGAACTCCCATAGATGCTATTGTACCAACTTCATATGACCCTACAGAATCGACGTAAGTTGAGATTGAAGCAGAACTAAGCATATTACTTGAAGAAGCGTTAATAAGGTAGTCTCCATTTCCAGCTTGTAGGAAAAGAGTTGAATTACCATTGTCTGATGAATAATCCCACTCCGAAGGGCGTGAAAACTCTGCAGATGTTGTTTTGTTTTGAACCGATAATATTTCCAAGTGATTTGGTATGTAAATATATTGTATGAATGACCCAGTTCCACTATTTATTGCAGAAACAGAGAGCGTCCAATTAATGTAAGAAAGATCAGCTGAAGAGTTAAAGGATGGAAACACAATAGCTGATTTATTAAAATCGAAACGAGTTAAAGTAATATTGATAACTGGATTAATTGAACCAGTTTTTGAATCATTGTATTTAACTCTATAAGTATTAGTTGTAGTGTGGTTCACACTTTCTATGAACTTTTCATTTGTATCAACTAAAGTTCCTGATATATCAGTATGAGGAGTAAATATTTCTGTTTGAATATCATTTGCACTAAAAACAATTGATGATCTATAATTGATTAGTAAGTCAAAGGCAACCTCTGTTCCCCAGCTACCGGGGGGTGGGTCGGGAGGCGAACTATCTGTAGTAAAATAAGTTGTTCCATTATTACCATTTACTGCTTCATTATCAAGTGCTATTCTCCAGTAGTCAGATGCTAGTGTTGTTTTAGGGTATACAACAAAAAAGAAAAAGCCGGCCCCATAATTATTAACATATGTAGAGCTTGATGTAACCATAACGGTTTCATCGAAAGGAAAAGAAAAATTAAGATATGTTTCTGTTAGTACTGTGCTTAAAGTAATAGTTTTTGAACCAAGCATTGAATCAGGTAAGATATCTCCAGAATCATTCTTTGCACTCCAGACTTCACCTGCTACTTGTTGATCCAATGGAAATTCAGCACTTCTAAACGTCATATTAAAACTTTCTATCTCGATGGATGCACCAAGATCTAGTTCCGTTACTTCAGTGCATTGAGCAAGTATTTGATTATTAGAAAAATCTTGTGCGCTTGTAGTTATATCTGTTTCAATGTAATTATCTTTATATGGGTCGAAAACATCTATTCCCATTGTAAGATTATATCTATCATAGTTATCTGATGGATTAACAGTAACATTGACGTTATTTACAAGATTAGTTAATGAAGTGTTAACTGATGTTTCACCATTTACATAAGTAAAATTTTCTGAACCATCCCTTTGGTCACTTGGCAAAAAACTTACGCCAGGAAAACTTGGATTATTGAAAAAAGTTGTTTGTTGATCATTTATTAGATTATCAGATATTGTGTCTGTGGCTTGATTTTCTGATATCTCTGGTGAACTATTATTTCTTGTGGATAAATTAAAATATGATGGTTGGGCAATTGGAGGGACAATAAAAAGCAATAACATAAATACCATTGTTAGGTAAGTTACAACTTGTCTCTTTTGCATCTAAGCCACCAATAACCAATATAACTTTACTTCAATTAAAAAGCTTTACAATTAATGGTGTGCTAAAAAAAGCTTTAATGCTATGAGCGCTTTTAACTATTTTGGATTATGTAAGGATGCCTTTGCATGAAGTGATTTAATGATATCTATTCTTGGTTCAAAATCAAATGGAGGAACATACATTCTCAAAATTAACCTAAAAGAAAGTCTATCTCTTTCTTTTGGTGGTTTTTTAGGAGGAAAATCAATCCTGTTGCCTCAAGGAAATTATCTTTACATAGGTTCTGCGTTAAAACAAAAAGGTTCCTCCTCTCTAGCCTATCGATTAGTTCGACATGCTTCAAGAGCGAATGGTATCCCTCATCTTATCCAGTCAAAATTAGTTCGTTTCTTTAACGATCATAAAATGAGTTTATCCGCAATTAAAGCTCCTGTTAAGAAAACTCTTCACTGGAATATTGATTATTTGCTCGAGAGACCTGAAGCCGAAATTATCGGAGTCATAATCCTAAGATCTACTATACCAATGGAAAGTCAATGGTCAAATATACTTCATAGAGAAAAAGAAATTGAAATAATTGAAAAAGGGTTAGGAGCTAATGATACACCAAGTGAAACTCATCTTTTGATGCTACGCTCTTCTAATAAATGGTGGAAAGATTTGCCATTAAGGCTTTCCCAATTATCAGATGAACCTATTTCCCATATAGAATGATTTTGAAAGAGCAATAGAAGAAGTAGGTCCAAATTAAGCTAATTCACCTATATCTTCATTCCAAAGGTCGGGCTTTTCTTGAATGAATTCGTTCATTAGCTCTAGACACTTGGCATTATCTAAATGGATAAGCTCAATACCTCTTTTCTTAAGATGCTCTTCTGGTCCTTTGAAGGTTTTATTTTCACCAATTACTAATTTTGGTATTTTGTAAAGAAGAATTGCTCCACTACACATATCACAAGGTGAAAGGGTTGAATAAATGGTAGCTTTTTGGTATTCCTCAGCAGTTAATCTTCCGGCATTTTCTAAGCAATCCATTTCAGCATGAAGGATTGAGCTTCCTTTCTGAACTCTTTTATTATGTCCTCTTCCTACAATTTTACCATCAATTACTAAAACGGAGCCTATAGGTATTCCCCCTTCTTTTAAACTCTTTTCAGCCTCTATTATGGCTTCCTTCATAAATAGCTCATGATTCATGGTAAAGAGAATATTCGTAGCATTCTATTTAAGTATCATTTTACAGACCTTATTCTCATTTTGAAACAGATGTAGGTTGATTCCAAATTATCTTTCCATTGTCATTAGGAAATCTATTTAAGAATTGAATGAATTAATCATCAATGAATCAGCAAAGTCGTTTAATGATGGCAAAAGATTGGTGCTTTGAAAACTATCTGGATTTTGCGACTTTATCTATAATGCAGGTTGGTTCAAGTGTTTACAAAGAAGATCATGAAATAAATGATGTTGATATTCTGATAATTAAAGACGGGATGGAAGTGAATTATACTCGAGAAAAACAAGCGTTAAATGGAGTGGCAGTTGATGCCTTGATAATTGATTCTAATCATTTTGTAGAACTAATGGAATCACCAGCTACTGATTTTCAAACGATAAGAGATCTTTCTCTTTTCTTGGTTTGTTTAAGAAAAGGAAGAATCTGGTATCAAAGGTACTTATTTTTAGAGGGATATGTTGAACTTGCTAAAAACTGGCAATGGGATCCCGAACTCAAGAAACTCCTTAATTTCAAACTGAAAGAGCCAGAAAAGGAATGGGCTAAAAAGGCCTATTTCGAACATCTACAGATACTAGAACTTATTGAGAAAAGGTTAGAAACAGGAGAGCCAATTTCTCACCGAAGAAAAGAAATGCCTGATGTATGGATTCAAGTTGATGAAGCAAAAGCTCGTTCTCTCTTTGAAAAGACCAAAATAGTTTATGAAAAAATGGCTATCACAAACGAATGGACTGAATGGGGAGATGCCAAAAAAGCTATTGAATTGAAAGACTGGGTAAAAGCCTTTTATTCAATGAAGGATGTCTTAAGGTGGATATTAAGAAAAGTACTCAGTAAACCTCCCTCTGAATTATTTGATCCTATACTCTGGTCCATTGCTGAAAAAACCAAATTACCCGAGGAATTATTAGTTGCTTTTGAGGAAGCTTACTCGTCTTAGTACTAATCCGTGAACGATTTTCTTGAAACTACCTAGAGTAGTATTTTTAATCTCAATTATGCTTCTTTTAGTTATGGGTGAGTTTACCTCTTCTATTCCAATAAAAATCACCATCATTGGTGATCCTTACGTTGGAAAAACCAGTTTAGTAACTAAAAAAACTAAAGGATTTCTTCCCGAGAAATACTTAATCACCCTAGGCGTAAATATATCAACCTATGAAATTTCAAGTGAAAGCACAGTTTACACTCTTCAAATCTTTGATATTGCCGGTCAAAAGCATTTTCAGTCATTTCGTTCACGTTTTTATAATGGTTCTCATGGTGCAATAGCCGTGTTTGACCTTAATAACATTAAATCTTTTCAATCACTAAATGAATGGATTCGTGAATTTAGAGAATTCTGCGGGAATATTCCTTTGATTATCTTAGGAAACAAGTCTGATTTGAGTTATAGAGTTATTACTCAAGATCATCTAGATGACTTTTTTGACAAATCTGAAATCTCTACAGAGTGTTACCTTGAAACTTCTGCTTTGGATGGGACTAATGTCGATGAAGCATTTGAATTAATAACTGAAAGAATAGTTTCAGTAAACAAGGTCAATTAACCAATGAATGATTATCCTTGATTTTAATCCTCACTAAAAACTGATTTTAACACTTTAATTGGAGTGTTTCAATAATCAGTTAGCTGCTTTTTGATTGTATTAAAACAATTTATTTACAAAAGTTCTAATAATTAACAGATTATCGAAATGTGTTAACTAAGAGTTTTAAAAATGGCTGAAACCTTACTTGGATTGGTATTTTTATCAACTACATTTATGATTGCTCATCTTCTGAGCGATATAGACAGGTACATGAGTATAGCTCATGACTTAAGAGCGAAATACATCTTTTCTGATCCTTCTGTAGAACCCGTGATCTCAAAGCATGTTTTGATTAAAAATTATCAAGATTTTCGAACGTTAAAAACGCATATAGGTATTATCTTGACCGTTTTCTTTGGTTGTTTTTCGATAGGTATCCTAAGTTTGTGGACTTGGGCTCTTTCATTTATTAATGATTCTGCTGAATATGGTCTTTGGGGTTCAATTGTTCTTGCATTAATGGTATTAGCTTTCCTTTTTCAAATAGCTGAATATATGATAATTAGAAGAGTTTACACCATCATTTATGAATTACTTCATTCTCCTGTTTGTGGGATGGATATTAGCTATCGTGAATATTGTCTTCTTAGAATAACGGAAAATGAAGATGTTGATGCCATTTATTTTAGCTCTAAGCATAGTCTTACTTTTACATCGAAATTGTTAATCACGCTTAGTAAGCTGGGTGACTATATTTCGTTTGCAATCATTACCGGTCAATTGGGAGTAATGTATTGGATTCTTGCAATTATGATGCCTGAGTTTTATAATCCAGTAATTATGATGTTTATTGTTATTGGAATATTATTTAGTTGGATTATTCATATATGGAGATTTAACGCCTATAGCACGCCTGAGTTACCCGTTGAATTATCTGGCTTTGATTGAAAAATGGAATATCTTAAAACTAGTTTCAATCAAAAAAAGTTATAAGGTAACTGAATTCAGAATGAAGAGGAGGACTAAAAATTTCCAACTCTGCTGAATTATCTGAGAAAAAAACCAATGAAAAGATCCACAATAAAATGGATCCTGACCTGGTTTTTAGCTTAGTAGCCTTAATTTCATACATATCGTTAGTTTTATTGTTAGTACCTATTAGGTACGACCATATTTTGGTTATTGGTGGTTATAGTCTTCTTCTTCTTATGAAAAGATACAAATTTACTAAAGATTTATCACCATTCTTGTTTGTTTGGCTATTTTACGATGGAATGGCAATTTTTACTGATAATGTGTCACAAAGAGTTCAAGGAAAAGAAATTTATGACCTTGATGTAATCTTATTTGGTAAATTTTTTAATGGAGAAGCCCCTCCTATTTGGTTTTATCAAAATGAGCGAATTTTCTTAGTTACTGCAATAACTGGAATACTTTATTTAGCGTATATTTTCATTCCAATCATAATAGCTCTTGTTTTGTGGTTTAAACGTGAAAATCCAATTTATTATCGTTTATACTGGGAATTATCCTTGACATTTTTATTAGTAACAATTTTTGCAGTAATTACTTTTTACTTGTACCCCTGTGCTCCTCCATGGTATTACGTTGAGAATGGCTTTTCTAACCCTCTTACAGAAGTTCATCCTGATTCAGCTCAACTGCAAGATGTAGATGATTTTCTAGGTATTCCAATATTTCGTTTATTCTATTCCTTTGAATCTAATCCATTTGCTGCTTTTCCTTCTCTTCATGTAGCTTACCCTATCTTAACTGCTTTAATCTGGAAAAAGATCAAACCGAAAAGAAGTTATTTAGCATGGTTATTCCCAATTGGAGTAGCTTTTTCTGCTGTTTATCTCAACCATCATTGGGTTACAGACGGTCTAGCCGCAATAATTTACACCTTAGTTAGCTACAAAATCGTTCAATTAATTGTTAAAAGGCAGTTTACTGAAGAAACAAACCTTGGTTAGATTTTTAATGAAAAATGAATATCACTTGTCAAAATATAGTAAAGAATGAAAAGACAGAAGAATTCATCAATACTACGAGAATAGCTGCGGGAATAGGTAAATATTCATCGTAATGACTTGGAAATGGAAGAGATTCTATTAACGCAAGTATTACTGGAATCAACAAAATAACAAAAAATAACTTATCAAAGTAATTTTTATTCAATATTTCCTCAGCAAGGAGTAACAAGACTGACAATACTAGGGATGAAGCGAAGATGAATGTTATTGATCCTTCTAATGTTTTCTTAGACCATGGCCATTTATATCTACCAATTGACTGACCTACTAATGCTGCTAAACCATCTCCAAAACTTGAAATGATTACTCCAGTCAAAGCAGCTACTGGGTCACAAAAAATGAAAACTAAAGTTGCTGCTAAGAAATAATGCATCTGACCTGGAACTTCTTTTGTTCCTCTTTCTGAGTCTCTAACCATTTGCAGATAAAAAAACTTCCACGACCAGAGAATTGCTGGTGCATCGTCAATTTTACCTTTGAGAACATAATAGGTAATAAAGGCAAAACCTAGGAAGAAGATGCCATTACCTACAACCATCACATAGGAAGAAATTTTTTCATTAAAATAAAAAGCAATTAGAAAGAATAGAAAGGGAGTAACAAATCCCGGGAGAAGATGATAGAACTTTCTGCGAAGTTCAACAATAAACGAGTCGTGCACTTCTGGTTGTTCTGGTTGTTCTGGTAGTTCTGGTAGTTCAGATTGTTCAAGAGTATCTTCAGTGGTCATTGAATAATTTACACTCATTCATAATTTAAGAGTTTTGTAAAAATATTTTTTTTAATTCTAGCTAGAGATTATTCTGGAAGACATTCTTTCCAATCATATTCCATAGCATCACTCACTTGTTTTGCCGTTTCAAGATCAATAACATCAGCTATTATCCTAAGAGCAAGATCTATTCCTGCCGAAATTCCTGCTGATGAATAATACTTTCCATCCTGCGCACATCTTTCCTTTGAGACTTTAACATTTGGAAAACTTTTTTCTAATGTTTCACGCACATTCTTGTGAGTTGCTAATAATTTTCCGTCCATGTCATCAAGTCTAGCTAAAATAAGAGCTCCACTACAAACTGATGCAATAATTGGGATATCATCTTTAACTCTGTTAAGCCAACCAATTAATGAAGGATTGTACATTTCTCTTCTGGTTCCTCGTCCACCAGGGATAATAAGTAGGTCTACTTTTGGACAAGTTTCAAAAGAAAAGTCTGGCATTACTTTAATTCCACCTCTTGTCAAAATTGTTTGGGTTGTTTGGGCGATTGTGATTACTTGAAATGGTGAATTAGCGAAATAATTCTTGTTCTCAGAAAGAGTAAATGCTTCTACTGGTCCACTAAAATCAAGAAGTTCAACATCGTTATAGAGAACTATTCCAACTATCTTGTGAACTTTTGCTCCAGCTTCCATTAAACAATTATTGTTGTTATAGTATTTTTAGTTTGGGATATAGCAAATTTTTTTAACTGTAAACAGTTTAAATTATCATCAAGAAGCCTTAATCCTTGAATTTTCGCTAAAAATTAAGTGGTTTTGCTATTACTGCTTTTAATTTCAGATCAAAAAATTGATGTGAATGAGCTGGTTTAATTATCCAAGCAGTGTCTAATCCATGAACC
>DAOWED010000114.1 GCA_030638685.1 Candidatus Heimdallarchaeota archaeon
ATAATATCTCCAATAGGTTCATACTTTAATTCAAAAGATATTTTTACACTTGAAGGATGTTTATGTGATAAGATTAACAAATTATCTTGTAATTTGAAGCCACTCTGATTAAAGCAAAGAGTTTGAAAATTATCTTTTCCCTTGAAATTAGGAGAATGAGCATTTATATAACCATTTTTTAGTAATCCAAAAAATGATTTGAAGTTAGCATCTAACTTTTTTAATGTCATTTGTAAAACTTTGGAATAAACCCATCTATATTCGGGAAATTGCTTTTTGAGAGCTGGGAGCTGATTTTGTTGGTCTTGGTAAGTAATGAACTTACGTTTCTTTTTAGACTCCTTTTTTTCCGTTTGATAGTTACTCTTGCGCTCTGCCAGAGCAAAGTTATAAAGAAGTCTATTTTTCTCAGATAAGTCCCACAAAACCTTTTCTTGTTGGTCAGAAACCACAATAGGCGTTTTGTAGGCTAGCTTCATAGTTATACTTACTTATTTGTCTATATAAACCTTATAGGGACAACTCTAAAACTAAAGAACTAATTTTAGAGGCCATGTCCTTATTTTTTTACAATTTAGTGTGTGGAAAATCAAAGAAAATATGCGAAATTCATCCATCCACCTCCGTTCACTTCGATCACATGCGGTGGGGGACTTCTTTCGACTTATTTATAAACCTAAAATAATATTACTGCTCATGTTGAAAGAGATTAATCTTTCAGAGACAAATTGGGTTTGTATTGCGTCCCAGGAAATAGAAGGGATGAGGTGCTCTCAATGTAAGCAAAACTTTGAGCTAAGAACCTACTATGACTACGATAATAAAAAGAAAACTGACGTTGTTCACTGCACAAGTTGTCAAACGACTTACTTGAAACCTGGTAAATTATAAGCTTGGCAACTTGAACTATTCAAACTAAAGTACTATTAATCGCTTAATCCTTTTTTTTCTTATTGAAAAGCTCTTTTTCAATTGGTATTTTTTCCAAGAAAGAAGGTTCCAATCCTAAATCATTAATTGACCACAGAAATTGTTTTTTCTCTCTCTTCTTTAGTCCGTTCCAAATAGCTTCAATTTCTTCCTGTGAAGTATTTTCCATTAAATGGTTAAGCATCATTGTTGTTATTTCTGAATAATTCTCTAGCTGAGGTAAAAGAGGAAGATTTTGAGGAGTAAAAGTATTGTTAAGTATTCGTTCTTCAATCACTTTCTCTCGAGGGAATGCCTCATAACCTATTCCTTGAAGACCCAGTTGATGTGCAGCTGCAAGTGTGCTTCCTGTTCCGGCAAAAGGATCAAGCACTTTCTTCGCATGGGGAACCAATTGAATGGCTTTGTAAGGTAGACCTATAGGAAAAGGTGCTTCATGGCCTTTCTTAATGGTACTCCCAGTAGTTACTTCATATGGAATAAACCAAATATCTCCCGCATCTCTTAGGTCTTCTTCTGAGTATCGACCAATGTTAGATTTATCAGTGTAAGGCATCCCTATCTTTTTAGGGGAGATTTTATAGTTCTTTGATTTCACTAAAACAAAAATGTTTTCCCAAAGATTATTCAGTCGCCTTTCCCCTCCACTTGGAGTAAAATGTCCTTTTCCAAATAGACTTTTTGCCCAAATAATAGTTTGCAATCTCTTAAAACCTGAGTTTACTGCAATTTCAACTACTTTTTCACTTTTTCCTTGATCAGGAGCAGAATCACCTATATTTAGAAAGAAAACGCCGGAGGAGTGTAAAACTCTATTACATTCTTTAAAAACTGTTTCTAAGAAGAAGAGATAGTCCTTCTGAGATAGTTGATCATCATATCCTTTTGAACCATCAGTAGTAGAATATTGTTTTCCAACATTATAAGGTGGACTTGTAACAATTACATCGATCGATTCATCTTCTAGCTCTAGCATTTTTTCGCTGGAAGCAACTATAATTGATTGATTTTCAAACTGCAGTTTTCTTCGCTCAGAATCAAGCATTAAACTAAGCTTGTAAGTACCAATAAAAAAAGCTTCTAGTGCGCATGAACTACTTCCACCTTAAAAGAGGAGACTTCTTGTTATATGGTTAAAATAACTCTAATGTTGTTTAGAATAATGGTAAGATTATAAAAAGGGATAAATCCCTAAAAAATATCAATAAAATAATTGAGTCTAGTAACTGTAGACTTCCATTCGAGAACTAATTTCGCTTTCGATTTGGGCTGCTTCTTCTGGAGTAACCTTTATTGTGTACAAGGTTGTCTTTGTTCTGAATTTAAGCTTGACCATATCTCCAACGCGTTTTGTTCTACATTCTATTGCTCTTTCAATGATTGGTCCTAAATCGTCAATATTAAGAATTTCTTTTGGCATTGGTTTCACACTTCACTTTCTTATTGCTTATATCAGACTTCAACAAATTTAGTTAAAAGCCTTGTTTTCTTGGAGCTCATTTTTAATACGAAAATGAACTATTGTTCTACAAGGTGCCAGCGATATCCACCTTTAGCCAGTTCTTTTGATATAATTCCTTTATCTACCAATAAATTACCAGCTGCAATGATGTGAGATCCAGAAGAACAACCTTCACAAACATCGGGAAAATCGATTGTTTTGGCTAAAATTTGAG
Source organism: Candidatus Heimdallarchaeota archaeon (assembly GCA_030638685.1). Lineage (GTDB taxonomy): Archaea > Asgardarchaeota > Heimdallarchaeia > Heimdallarchaeales > DAOWED01 > DAOWED01. The sequence continues at coordinate 2,607 of DAOWED010000114.1, forward strand.
CTGTAGAAAGACCTTCTGTGATATCTGCAGATTTCATTATCGCTATTAAACACTCTTCATCTTTGGTATTCATAAACGAGAATTATATCCATCCTTGAAAAAGAATTCGATTTTAAAACTTAGCACAATTTCATTGAGGTCTTTTTTATGAGCAGAATTAATAAAGGGGAAAACTAATAACTTCTTATGATAATTATTGCCTTAACTGGGGCGTCGGGAATAAGATATGGAATCCGTCTTATCGATGTGTTATCATCAACAGATATTGATCTTACAATTATTCTCTCTGAAACTTCCCGGAAACTTCTATTGATGGAAGCCGGTGCAGATCAACTTGATGTCATTCCCCCTCGAGCTAAAATCTATCAAGCCGACCAATTAGATGCCTCAGTCGCAAGTGGTTCCACTAAAACCCAAGGAATGATAATTTGTCCTTGTTCAATGAAGACTCTTGCAAGTATTGCACATGGTTTTGCAGATAATTTAATCTCTCGAGCAGCAGATTGTATGCTTAAAGAAAGAAGAAAATTAGTTTTAGTCGCTCGAGAAACCCCACTTAACTTAATTCAACTACGAAACATGGTTGCCGTAACGGAAGCAGGAGGAGTAATTTTGCCTGCCTCACCCGGTTTTTACGCAAGACCTACTTCAATCGATGATTTAGTAGATTTTGTAGTAGGAAAAACACTCGATCAATTCGATATTGAACATGACCTTTTTCTCTCTTGGGACAAAATAAGTAAAAGGTAGATTTCTTGATTTTGACAGCTTTTCAATAAGCATCTCTTATGTCAGAAGTTTCAAATGAGTTTGCAGTTAAGTTAGTTTAGAGAAAACAGAAGAACTATTCTAAGTACTAAAAAAGTGATTTTTATGGCAAATAATCCATTTGAGGGCATATATAAAACAAAGGTTGACACTACAGAGTTGATCAATTTGGCTTTCGGTAAAGCAATGAAGGCAAAAACGACTTCTCGAAAAGGTTCAAGAAAAGAATTTGAAAGAAAAATAGAACTTGCCCGAATAAATACTGCATCCAAAGTACTTAGATCTCGCTTATCAAATGTTGTTGAAAGTTTTCCTTCATTTGATGATCTTCATCCATTTTACTACGAATTGGCAGATACTTTATGCAGTGTGGATAAACTCAAACTAGCACTTGGAGGAATATGGGGCGTTTATGATTCTATTCTAGGAGTAGAAGAAGAAGTTAGAACAAAATTGCTCAACGAAGATCTTTATGCTCAAGATATGCGTAAGCTTAGGAAAGAAGCCTTTGGTAGATTTGCTTCAATAATAAAAATTATTGAACCTCACATTAATTTCTTACTTAGATCAAGAAAGATACTTATTAGATTACCCGGTTTTGATGGTAATGCTCCAACAGTTGCTGTTGCTGGAGCTCCTAATTCTGGAAAATCTTCAATTGTCAAAAAAATCACCTCAGGAAAACCGGAGATAGCTGCTTACCCCTTCACAACAAAAAAACTCATTTTTGGACACCGAAAAATAGGCTTTTTCCATGTTCAATTTTGTGATACACCAGGTTTATTGGATAGGCCCATCTCTGAGAGAAATGAGATTGAACTACAAGGGATTACAGCTTTTAAATTTATAGCAGATATTATTCTCTTTTTAATTGACCCCAGCCTTGAAGCCATGTACCCTATTGAGCAACAATTGAAAATATTAAACGACATCAAAGTGTACTTTCCACAAGCAACTATTGTTACTGTCATTAGTAAAATTGACCTTCTAACTGATGAAGAACATTCTGAAGTTCTTAACAAGCTTGATGAATTGAACCTAAAATCAGAACATCAATTATCTGTTAGTGCTATGCAAGACGAAAACTTAGACAAACTAATTAGTGAAATTGACAGTATCATCAAGGAAGAAGTGATTAGTAGGGAGAAATTTAGACACTTAACTCGAACAAAAGTAAGTGAAGATTTTACTCCTCTCGAAAAAGAAGAAGAAGAAGACTTTTTCCTAATTGACGAAGAAGATGTCCTACGTTCACGTTTTGGATGAATTTGTTTCTTCAGAAAACTGAGTTTCTAAAAAAATATGAAACGACACTTTTGTTAGTTCGTTTTGCTCTCTTTTACTACAGCTCTTTAGTTTTCTTTAGTTTAAGTATTTCTGGGAGAGCTTCATTTATCAATTTTGAGAGTATACTAATATCAACATTTGTTTCACTTAAGAATACAGAGGCAAGACAAGGGGATTGAATTTTATTTGAGACTATTTCTGCTAAGGCATTAGCCATTATCTGGTGTTGTCCTGCAAAAATTGTTAATAACTCAGAACGACCTGTTAAGCTTATTGCTGGAATAGCTAACGACAACGAACCCATTTGAGGATAATTTTCGTATAGATACACACTTACACCATTCCTGAAACCTGACACAAAAAGATTAAGTTCTTTTTCGTCTGAAATAGCAAATGAATGATGGTAAGTAAAAGGAATGGCTTTCTCTTTTTCCAAATCGTCTTCTTCTTGTTTTAGTACTTCTGATTCTTCAGTTTTTGAAAGATTAATTTCCTCTTCATTCATTTTCTAACCTTTTTAGCTTTGTAATGAAGCAATGTATACTTTAATTCCTTCACTAATAGTTGTTTTTGCCTCCCATCCTAATGAAACAAGCTTTTGAATGTCGCCTTCAGCATGAATTACATCTCCTTTCCAACCTCTATTTCCTCCAGTAAATGCCTTTTCTGATTTTAATGAGAGGAAATCAATTATGATATCTGCTATTTCATTGACAGATGTAGATCTACGGGAAGCAACATTGTATGCGTTAAAGCCGTTTAATTCTTTGGAAACAAGAAGATCAACTGCATTTAGGACATCAGCTATGTAAAGATAACTTTTCTTTTGTTGACCATCACCGAGGATCTCAAGAGATTCAGGTGTTTTCATGAGTTTATGATAAAAATCATACATTACGCCATGAGAGCTTCGAGGACCGTAAATATTACCTAGTCGGAGAGAAATTGTTCTAAAGTTATAAAGAGAGGAATATGAGGAAAGATACATCTCTGAAGCTGCCTTTGCTGCGCCGTAATTACTAATTGGCTCAAGCTTGTACTTTTCATCCGTAGGGATTATCTCGGCTTCACCATAAATTGTTCCTCCACTGGCTGCAAAGACTAATAATGGATTCTCATGAACTCTTAAAGCCTCAAGAATATTTTGAGTGCCAACTACATTGATCATGAAATCTTCATAAGGGTTATTTACGCTGAATGGAACACTTGGTTGAGCAGCAAGATGAAAAACAACAGGAGTAGAAGCTAACAGTTGTGCCATAGCTACTTTATCTCTAATATCTTTTTGATGAAACTCAACAAGACCAGATTCTATGTATGGTTCAATAAAAATGAGCGTGGTTCCAGCAGAAAGATCATCAATTACTATTATTTTTTCAGGATTACAAAGAGCTACAAGGTCTACTATGTGACTTCCAATAAAACCACAACCTCCAGTAATAGCTACTCTTTTTCCTTCAATATAGGAACGCATTAGAGGACTATCATTTATTTGCTTAGCCAAATTAGTCATTAATATAAGCTAAATTGAGTGTTATGAAAAAGTTTGCATTAATCACCTTCCAGAAAAAGAAAGCTATTATTAGAAGAGATACGACAAACAATCATTTATTAACAAAATGAATATAGGAAGTTTATAAGTAGAAATAAAGATGAAATACTATGAATGAAGAAATTAAAGAAAAATATCTTCAAGCAGGAAAAATAGCCGCAAAAGCCATGAAAAAGGCTGGAGAATTATGTACACCAAATAGAAAAATGCTTGAGATATGTGAAAAAGTAGAAGAATTCATTCGTAAAGAGGGAGCTGAAAATGCTTTCCCACTCAATGTCTCAGTTAATGAAGTTGCTGCTCATTATACTGCTACTGTTGGTGATCAAAATGTTTTGCCAAAGGAAGGAGTAGTAAAAATCGACTTAGGTGTTCATGTAGATGGTTACATCGCAGATACTGCTCAATCTTTTAGTCTTGGTGGAAAGGAAAAAGAGCTTATAGAGTTAGCTGATCAAACTTTGAGGTCAATATTAGCATCAATTAAACCCTTGATGGAAATCAAAGAGATAGGAAATATCGTGGAAAAAGAAGTTACTTCCAAAGGTTATAATCCAGTTAGAAATCTATCGGGACATAGTCTAAGCCACTATAATCTTCATTCAGGAGTAAGTATACCAAACTATGGCAACGCAACAATGAGTGAAAAACTTCAACCCGGGAAAGCTTACGCTATTGAACCATTTGTCACCAAAGGAACTGGAGTTATTTATAATGACCAAAAATCAACAATCTTCAAATTTACTGACAGAAATAAGAAGATCAATGGGTATGAAAAACTTCTTGAGAAAATGAAAGAGTTTAATGGTTTACCTTTCACTCCAAGATGGTTAAATGACCACTATGAGAAATTTGAGGAAGGAATACTCCTACTTGTGTCTGAAAGAGTAATTGATGCTTATCCTGTTCTTATTGAAGAAACAAAAAATAGAGTAGCTCAAGCAGAACACACAATACTTGTAGAAGAAGAAAAAATAATCATTACTACAAAAAGAGATTAACTATCGAATCCTTCTATTTCTTCAAGGGCATAGTAGGTATTACGAACAGCTTCATGTACCTGTTCCTCAGTTTTAGCACCAGTACAGACCAAGTTTCCACTCTGGAAAAGAAGAAGGACGGTTTTAGGCTTATCAAGACGATAAATGAGACCAGGGAACTGCTCTGGTTCATACATGCTCTGATCTAACCACATAGCAGCTAACTCGAGATTTATTATTCGATTATTGAAATTTCCGGAGGCAACGATGTTTTGGACTATTATTTCAGGTTCACTCTCTATTACTGTACCGGAGGTTTTTAAGATCCCTATTATCTTAAGTACTCCTTCCTCTATCATTTCAATAGATTTTGCACCAGTAATGACTAATTTTCCGCTGGAAAAAACTAAGGAGGAGATTTTTGGGTCCTTTATTTTAAGAATTAAACCGGGAAATTGTTCAGGGTTGTAGCGTACTTCGAGCTTTTCAACATCAACAAGTTGCTGAAAGATAGAAACTAGATTTATGGTTGTAAACAGATTTACTGAAGCCACGCAATTCTGAATTATTATTTTGAATTCTAACTCTTCTTCTGCCATTTTTCTTAGTCTCCTTATTTCTTGCTTTTTTAAGTTTACAAAAAACCGTCTCTGCTTTCATTTCTCCAACAATTTATAAAACTTTTGAGGTTCGAATAGCTTTAACCTTGTAAAAAACACTTCTAGGCACTTTTAATCACTTTTTGGTTTTTTTTCCCAAGAAACTCTTGTTTCTCGCCTAAGTTATTCATTTTTTAATTATTTCACTCATTCTTCTTTCACGTCAACTTTCTAGTTGTTTACATCTTCTACTAAGTAACAAGGCGCCGCTAAACCATCCTAAAACGGTAAAAGAGTAATAGCTAATTGTAAAGTGAATTAAATCCAATCTTTCGCCCGGTTAACAGCTTTTTTCCAGATAATTCTATTTTTCAAGCGTTTTTCCTCATCACCTTTTTCATCAAAGGCTTTCTCTATCTCCCAAAGATCAGTTAATTGCTCTTTACTAGCCCATAATCCAACTCCTAGACCAGCTAGATAAGCAGCTCCAAGAGCAGTTGTTTCAATGTTTATTGGACGAAAAACAGGTTTACCTATAACATTACTTTGTATTTCCATTAGGAGATTATTGGCAGAAGCACCTCCATCAACTCTAAGTTCGTTGATTTCAACACCGGTTTCACTCATAGTGTCAAGAACATCAGCTACTTGATGAGCTATTCCTTCCAAAGCAGCTCGCACAAGATGAGCCGGTTGACTACCTCCAGTCAATCCAACAATGGTCCCTCTGGCATTTTGATCCCAGTAAGGAGCACCTAAACCAACAAAAGCTGGTACAAAATAAACACCCTCAGAATCAATAACAGAACGAGCAAGAGATTCGATTTCAGTATGGGACGAAATAATGCCCATATTTTTCAAGAAAGGAAAAACTGCCCCTCCAATAAAAACAGAGCCTTCAAGAGCATAAGTAAGAGGTTCACCTTCAAGTTGCCAAGCAATAGTTGTCAATAATCCTCCTTTACTGATTTTTACCTCGTGTCCAATATTATGAAGAAGAAAACAACCCGTTCCGTAAGTATTTTTAGCCTGACCCGGCTCAAAACAAGCTTGACCAAACAAAGCAGCTTGTTGATCTCCAGCTACTCCAGTTATAGGAACACCGGCTAGAAGGTGACCTTCCTTAACTCGACCGAAAGCATCTTTGGAAGAACTGGGGGAGACCTCAGGAAGAATAACTCGAGGAACATTAAAGATTTCAAGCAATTCATCACCCCAAGAAGCGGAGTGGATATCTAAAAGAAGAGTTCGAGAAGCATTAGATACGTCAGTTACATGTTTCCCTGTTAAATTCCAGATCAACCAAGAATCAATTGTTCCAGCCATTAATTCTCCGTTTTCAGCCTTTTCACGGGCACCGGGAACAGTATCTAAAATATAAGCTATTTTTGTACCGGAAAAGTAAGCATCTAAAACCAGACCTGTTTTGTTAAGAACTAATTCAGCATGACCTTGGGATTTAAGCTGGTTTATTTTATCAGCAGTTCTTCGACATTGCCAGACAATGGCATTATGGATAGGTTCACCAGTGTGATCCCAAACAACTACTGTCTCTCGTTGATTGGTTATCCCTATGGCTAAAACTTGATCTTTGGCATAGTTCTGTAGCACTTCATCAAGAAGAAGATTAACATTCTCCAAGATTTCCATAGGATTATGTTCAACCCAACCGGGCTGAGGATAAA